>NZ_JBSGEZ010000049.1:0-58789 GCF_053603155.1 Nocardia sp. NPDC004260
GCCCCGATACCGCTGCGCACCCGCGCCGGGATCGGCGCGAACCATTCGTGCGATTCCCGCGTCACCACAAGGGCGCCGGCGGCGCCGAGGGACAGCAGCACGATCTCCGTCATTCCGGCGGTGATGAGGCGGCGGGCTTGCGCCAACTGCTCGGGGCGGTCGAGCAGCGGATGCCCGGCGTAGTCGCCGAGTTCCCGCACGCTCGGTTTGATCAGATGGACGCCCCGGTGCACATTGCGCAAAGCGATACCGGACGTATCCAGCAGCTGGTGATGACCACCGGCACCTCGGCCGGAAAAGACCGTGGTGCAAGGCACCTCGCCCGCTGTGTGCGAGCCGTCAAGCAAGCGGTGCCGACCCTGCCGATCCAGGTGCAGTGCGAGCCCCCCGGCGACCTGGCGACTTTGAGCGAGCTACGCGACGCGGGAGCCGATGCGATCGGCATCCACGTCGAGTCACTCGACGACCGAGTGCGTGCTCGATGGATGCCGGGAAAGTCCACCGTGCCGCTGTCCGACTACCGGGCAGCCTGGGCCGAAGCAGTGCGAGTGTTCGGCCGTAACCAGGTCTCCACCTATCTACTCGTCGGTCTGGGCGAAGACCCGGACGAATTGGTCTCGGGTGCGGCGGAACTCATCGCCATGGGCGTGTACCCGTTCGTGGTGCCGTTCCGGCCGCTCGCGGGAACCCTGGCCGTCGACGTCGACGGTGCGAGCGCGCCGAGCGCGGCGGTCCTCCAGGACGTGACCCGGCGCGTGGCAGCGGAGCTACGTCGGGCCGACATGCTCGGCACGGACCAGAAGGCCGGATGCGCGGCGTGTGGGGCGTGCAGTGTGCTGCAGACCGCGGGAGGCTGAGATGACGACGACCGAACCGACGGCCGCACCGCGATCCTGGATCGACGAACTGTCCGGGGTACGTGCTTCATCGCCGGATTACTGCGTCCTTTCCGGATATCCGTCCCCGGCCGACCCCGCAGGCGGATTCCTCATCCAGCTCGCCGATACCCGACATGTCGCCGTCTATCGCGCATTGCGCCGACAGAACTTCGTTACAGAGCAGGGCATGTTCGCAGGCAGCGACGCCGACGACATCGACGACGACCCCCGGGCCCAGATCCTGGTCGCGATCGCCCCGGACGGAGCCCTGCTGGGCGGAGTGCGCCTGGCACCGGCCACGGCCGAAGACCTCGGGTGGTGGACCGGCAGTCGATTGGTGGTGGACTGCGGGCGTCGCACCCGTGGTGTGGGCCGCGCACTCGTGCAAGCGGCGTGCGCTTATGCCGAAACCCATAACGTTCTTCGGTTCGAGGCCACCGTGCAAACCCGCTACCGGTCGCTGTTCTCCCAACTCGGGTGGACAGCGCTCGCCGAAACCACCGTGGCAGATTCACCGCACCTGAAGATGCGCTGGCCGATCGACCGAATCGAGCGGCTGGCGCGAACCACCAAGGCAATGCTCGGGCAAGCGCTGTCCGAGTTGAGCGATACACCGATGACACTGGGCGGCGCCGGATTCCGAGGCGATGACGGCGCACCGGTCCCGGGCTGCGACCTGGTCGCCGCGTGCGACGCGATCCTGCCTTCCATGGTCGAACGGGACCCGGAATGGGCCGGATGGTGTGCGGCACTGGTCAACCTCAACGATCTCGCCGCGATGCTCACCGCCGATCGCCCCGGCGCCCCCGTCACCCCGGTAGGCCCGGCGACGACCGCCGTGTGTGGCGTGCTCACCGCGACTCCCGGCGTGCGGCTGCGCTGGCCTGACGGAGAAGTCACTCACGCGCTCGACAGCGCGGTAACCGGATTGGGACACTCATGACCGAACTATCGATCTCCGTGGCCGCCGCCGAATTCGGGCGCGACATGGAGGCGTGTTACGCCACCATCGGCTCGCTGATCGAACAGGCGCAGCAACGCGGTAGCCGACTACTGGTGCTGCCCGAGGCCTGCCTGGGCGGCTATCTGTCCAGCCTGGGCGGCGGTGGGGAGAGCGAGGAGGCCAAGCAGCGCCGTCTACGCAGCCTGCCGCCGGCGCTCACCCTGGACGGCCCGGAACTGCGCCGCATCGCGGCGATGGCGGGTGAACTCGTCGTCACTCTCGGATTCTGCGAAGCCGATGGCGATCTCCGCTACAACGCCGCCGCGACACTCACCGGCGACGGGGTTCTGGGCTCCTACCGCAAGGTACATCAGCCGCTCGGCGAAAACCTCTGCTACGCTGCCGGATCCGAATATCGCGCCTTCGACACCCCGGTCGGCCGCATGGGCATGCAGATCTGCTACGACAAGGCATTCCCCGAAGCCGCACGAGCGCTGGCACTGGACGGCGCGGAGATCATCACCTCGCTCTCGGCATGGCCCACCGCCCGCACCGCCACCACCGAACGACTCGAAGACGACCGCTGGACCCAGCGCTTCGATATCTTCGACCGCGCTCGCGCAGTCGAGAACCAGGTGGTGTGGGTCGCGTCGAACCAGGCCGGGACGTTCGGCTCGTTGCGCTTCGTGTGCAGCGCCAAGATCGTCGGCCCCGGCGGCGACCTGCTCGCCACCACCGGTACCGAACCCGGTCTCGCCACCGCGACCGTCGACGTCGATCACGCACTCGAATTGGCACGCGGCGGCGGCATGTACAACCTGCGCGACCGACGCCCCGAGCTCTACCACAGCGTCGTCGCCCGCCATGGCGTGGTCGGGCAGCCCGCGGTGCCCGAAGAGCTGGAGGCGATCCATGCCTGAGGTGACATTCGACATCCGCTGGCCGGACGGCAATGTCCAGTCCTGCTATTCGCCCTCGCTGGTGATCCATGATCATCTGGCCACCGGCGTCGACTATCCGATCGACGACTTCCTGACCCGTGCCTCGAGCGCTTTGAACAGCGCGGCCGAGCGGGTGCGCGAGAAGTTCGGCTTCTACTGCACCTCCGCCATGCAGACCCTGTACGCCATCGAAGCAAACGCAGCACAGGCCCGCACATCACAGGGCACGGTACGCGTGCTGTCGATGACTCCGCCGTCGGTCGAGGCGGCAAATACCGGAGGAAAACCGTGACGTCCCATACAGACTCGGGTACCACCGTGGAACACCGTGACGTCGTCGTGGTAGGCGCGGGACAGGCCGGGCTCTCGATCAGCTGGCATCTGACCACTCGCGGCATCGACCATGTCGTCCTCGAGCGCGACACCATCGCCCATGAGTGGCGCGACACCCGCTGGGACAACTTCACTCTCGTCACTCCCAACTGGCAGTGCGTGCTGCCCGGCTACAGTTACAACGGACCCGACCCGCACGGCTTCATGAAACGCGATGAGGTCTACACATGGGTCCGCGCCTATGCCGACACCTTCGATACGCCGGTTCGCGAACACGTCGCCGTCACCGCGGTCACGGTGTCGGTCGACGGCGGCTTCGACATCCAGACAACCTCGGGCCCAATGCATTCCGATCAGGTGGTGGTCGCAGTAGGCGGTTACCACACGCCGATCGTGCCTCGCTTCGCCGAGCGGATGCCGAGCTCGATCCAGCAACTCCACTCCGCCGAATACCGCAGCCCTGCGGACCTGCCCGACGGCGCTGTCCTCATCGTCGGTACCGGCCAATCAGGAGCACAGATCGCCGAGGACCTCCATCTGGAGGGTCGGCGGGTACATCTCGCGGTCGGGACCGCGCCCCGCGTCGCCCGCTTCTACAGGGGCCGCGATTGCGTCGCATGGCTGGAGGACATGGGCCACTACGACATCCCGATCGAAGATCAGCCGGGTGGGCTGGGCAAGCGGGAGAACACCAACCACTACGTCACCGGTCGAGACGGCGGCCGCGATATCGACCTGCGCCAATTCGCGGTCGAGGGGATGGCGCTCTACGGCAGGATGGTCGATGTCGCCGACGGCACAGCGTACTTCGAGCCGTCGCTGGAGCGGGACCTCGATGCCGCCGACGCCGTCGCCGAGAGCATCAAGGACTCCATCGACACCTATATCGCCCGTGCTGGTATCGATGCGCCCACCGAACCGCGGTACCGCCCGGTGTGGCGTCCGCAGCGCGAGATCACCGAACTCGATCTGTCGGCGAGCAATATCACGTCGATAGTGTGGTCGGTCGGGTTCCGCACCGACTACCGGTGGCTGCGCGTCGGCGTCTTCGACGGCGAGGGTCACCCGTGCCACAACCGCGGCGTCACGACCACGCCCGGTCTGTACTTTCTCGGGCTGCCCTGGCTGCACACCTGGGGCTCGGGCCGCTTCGCCGCCATCGCCCGCGACGCCGAGCACCTCGCCGGGCAGATCACCGCCATCGCCCGCACCACCGCGGCGGCCTGAGGCGGACTCATGACCGTCACCCGAATAGCCGCTGTCGCAGCGCATTTCGGCGCAGACATCGCCCGGGCTCTGGACAAGATCGCCGGTATCATCGACCGGCTCACCCAGGACGGCGTCGATCTGCTCGTGCTACCCGATGCGAGCCTCGGCGGCTACATCGGAGACCTCCGCAACCCGGATCCAGCCGCCGGGCCTGAGGCCATCGACCCCGATGGACCCGAGTTCCGGCTGTTGTGCCGGTTGGCCGGGGATATGACGATCTGCGTCGGCTATGCCGAACATGCAGACGGCGCCCGCTACAACGCCGCAGTGTGCCTCACCGGCGACGGGGTGCTCGGCCGCCACCGCAAAGTACACCAGCCGGCAGGCGAACACCTCGCGTATGCGGCCGGAGATCGCTTCGCGGCTTTTGATACCCCGGTCGGCCGGATCGGCATGCTCATCGACTACGACAAGACGTTCCCGGAATCCGCGCGAGCTCTCGCTCTCGACGGTGCCCGCACCATCGCGGCGCTGTCGGCCTGGCCCGCCAGCGTCACCGATCGCGCCTCCCGCATGCCCAACGATCGGCAATCCCGCCTCTTCGACCTCTACGACCAGGCCCGCGCCGCCGAGAACCAGGTTGTTCTCGCATCGTCCAATCAAACCGGAATCACCGGCAACCTGCGTTTCCTCGGCCAAGCCAAAGTGGTCGGCCCCGGCGGTGACATCCTCGCCAAAACCTGGTCCAAGGGCGGCCTCGCGGTGGCGGAGCTCGACATCGATGCCGAGGTCGAGCGAGCCCGGCGCGTCCTGCGGCACCTGGACGAACGCCGTGTCGACGCCTACCACAACTTGATGACCGAAAAGAGCGGCTACTGATGCGGATCGCACTTCTCACGTACTCCACCAAACCCCGTGGAGGGGTCGTGCATACGCTCAATCTCGCCGAGTCGCTCGCCCGGCTCGGCGCGGATGTCACCGTATGGACACTCGGACGTGGCGGGGATGCCGCCTTCTTCCGCCCCGTGGATTCCTCCGTGACAGTTCGCGTCGTTCCCTTCACCAGTGCCGACGGCGAACCGGTCGGGACGCGAATCATGCGCTCCATAGACGTACTGCGGCAGGCGTTCACTCCCGAGGACTACGACATCGTGCACGCACAGGACTGCATCAGCGCCAACGCCGTCGACTGCCGCATCCGCACCATCCACCACCTCGACAACTTCACCACCCCCGAACGCGCCCGCTGCCATGAACGCGCCATCGTCGAGCCTTACGCACACATCTGCGTGTCGGCCGCCGTCGCGGCCGAAGTTCAGGCCGGTTGGGGGTTGCGCCCCACCGTGATTCCCAATGGCGTCGACTACGACCGCTTCGCGGCCGCCGCAGATGACTCTCCCGACGCCACGGATGCCCGCGCCGCCTGGCGACGCCGACTCGGCCGGTACATCGTGGCCGTCGGCGGCATCGAACCCCGCAAAGGCAGCATCGACCTGCTCGAGGCGTTCGCCCTGCTACGGCACGATCATCCAGACCTGCACCTCGTCTTCGCAGGCGGCGAAACACTCTTCGACTACCGCGACTACCGAACCCAGTTCAATGCTCGCGCAACCGAACTCGACATCCGCCCCACCATCCTCGGCACCGTCCCACACACCGAACTCCCCGCACTCGTGGCGGCGTCGACCCTCCTCCCGTTCTTCTCCACCAAAGAGGGATTCGGGCTCGCCGCCATGGAAGCCCTAGCCGCCGGAGTCCCAGTCGTAGCACGCGATCTCCCGGTGCTGCGCGAGGTATTCGGCGAGGCCATCAGCTACGCGGCCACTCCCGCCGAGCTGGCCGCAGAACTCGCGCGAGCGTTGGTTCCCGACCCGTGCCGCATCGAGCACGGCAAAGCCCTCGCCGCCCTGTTCAGCTGGGACCGAACGGCCCGAGCCCACCTCGAGTTCTACCGCACCCATTCCACAGCAGTACCGCCCGGAATGCTCACCACACACCGCTGAACCAGAGAACATGGACCGACCAACATGGGGACTTTTCGACCAAGCCGGCCCCCGAGCCCTGATCCTGACCACCGCCCACAATACCCAGGTGATGCCGATATTCGTCTGGACTTACCTGGTCATACCATGATTCGGGGTTATCCGGATGTCCGACAGCAGCATCCGAATCGGCGATGCCACCGAACTCGCCGAACTGCTCCAGTTCATCAACGACTGGCTCGCCGCAGACCAGGACGCTCGCATCCGCCTGGACCGCTTCGCTGTTCGCGCCTACTCCGCGCAAACCCTGCGCGAAGACCTCTACCGCTTCACCGCCGTCATACTCACCAACATCACCGAAACCGACCAGGAACCGGCCACCGGCCCCGAGTGCTGACCGGCACTGCTGTGGCTGTCGGTTGCTCGGAGCCCTGGTCAGGGACGCACGGACGACACCACGCTTCAGCTGTTGACCCTGACGCAGGGTCAACCCCTCAGCATGATCGGCATGACTGCGAAAACCGATCACTTCATGGTCCGCCACGACGGTGTCACGATTGCGGTGTCCCGCGGCGGTCGGGGACGACCGCTGGTCCTCTGCCCCGGGCTCCTTACGACACAAGCCGATCTGCACGAGCTGACCGATCTGCTGCGGCGCGATCATGACGTGGTGACCTTCGACCTGCGAGGTCATGGCCTCTCCTCGGCCACCGACCGGTACTCCTTCGAAGTATTCCTGGGCGATTTCGCCGCTGTGATGGCGGAGGTGGGACACCTCGACCTGCCCTCGCCGCCCGTACTCGTCGGCCACTCGATGGGTGCGGACCTGGTCGTGCACTATGCCTGCGAGTATCCCGGCACCGCCGCTGGGATGGTTCTCATCGACGGGGCGAACCCGGTGCCCGAACCATTCATCACCGAGGCCGACCTGCCGGAGTTCCGTGCAATGTTCGACGGCCTCGCGACATGGACCGAGGGTGCCAAAGGCACCCCGCGTCAAGTGATGCTCACCGCACAGCAAATCCTCGACCTGAATCTCGAGGTGGATAGGGTGCGGTCTGCAATCCTCGACCGGTATCGGAAGATCAACTGTCCGATCAGCATGATCATGTCGACGTCGATGGCCGGCGACAGCGGCGAAGGGCGTGCACCATGGCGCAATCAAAACTGGCAGGCCGGTATCGACCGGCTGGTCCGCGACCAGCCGCACATCTCCACAACGTGGCTCGACGCCGGTCACGGGCTGCTCGTCACCCATGCCCAGGAGATCGCCCGGATCATCCAGGACACACAGGGCCCAGCCTGCCAGGCAACTTCGTAACAGTTCCCAGATCAAGGAGACTGGTCCGGTGCTGACAATCAGCGAGGTGGCCGCCTACGCCGGAGTGACAGTACGAGCGGTGCGGCACTACCACGCCAAAGGACTGCTGCCGGAGCCGGAGCGCGACCACTCCGGTTATCGCAGGTACGACGCAGCTACCGTGGTCGAGCTGATCAGAATCCGGACGCTCGCCGAGGCCGGAGTTCCGCTGGCGCGCGTCCGGGAACTCCTACAGGCCGACACAGAGAAGTTCGCGTCGGCGGTCGCAGACATCGACAAGCAGCTGCGGGCAGAAATTCGGCAGCGGCAGCGGCTACGTAAACGAATCGCCCGCCTCGCTGCCGGCGACAACCTGGCGCTGCCTTCGGAGCTGGTCGAGTTTCTCGACCAGCTGCGGGCACTCGGAGTCGACGAGCGGATCGTCCAGGTCGAACGCGACGGCTGGATCCCGCTGGTCGCGCGTTCGCCGGAACGCGTCCCAGAGTGGATCACGCGCAAGCGGAAACAGATCGCAGACCCGCAGCTCATCGACTTCTATCTCACGCTGAGCCAGGCTCTGGAACAGGCCGACGACCGAAACCTCGTCGAGTTGGCCGACAAGATGACCTCGTATATCACGCAGATAGCCGACGAACACGGCGAAGACTATCTCAATGATCCCGAGATCGAGCCACCGTTGGTCAAACTGCTGGACACGCTGGCGTTCGATACTTGGCCGCCGGCCCGTCGACTGACCGAGCTACTGAAGAAGCGCGGCTGGAACGGCTGGACCAAGCTCCAGCGAATAGACCCACCAGAGGGCGTCGAAACACTGACTTGCGCCAATAGACCAGCACAAGACCCCGCCTAACGCTCTGCCACACACTTGACGCGGTCCCGCTCACCACGCATGACCCGCGTCCCTCAACCGGCAACGGATAACTGCCCATGGCGGGCCGACCGGTCAGCGCCCCCGGGCGAAGGGAGTTGCGCGAGTGCGCGGCGCTTCAGCGGTCGTTCGACCGCGATGCCCCACTCATCATCGACGGCCCACACGGGACCAGGTACGTACACCTCTACGCCACTGAAACTTGTTCCGGTACAGAAAATCCGGTTACACATTCTTCCCGGGGCGAGGCGTCGGCCCTTGCTCTCCGGCAACGGTCGTGCGCAGGGTCTCGATCCACCAGTCGAGCATCTGATCCCGCGCGGCCGCGCCCAGGCCGACACTGCGGCGGAATTCATCGCCGAACAACGGCTCCATCGCAACAGCCTGGTGCAATGCGGCCACGGTCAGCTGGATCGTCTCGCGCAGTGGCGGCGTTCTCCCGCTGGCCGCGCAGCCCTCACACGCCTGGCCGTGCAGCCGGTCCACCACCTCATCGAGCAGCCCGCTGCCGGTATCCCGCCAACCGGACCGGTGCAGCGCGAGCGCCAGTTCGGCATAACCGTCGGCGTAGAGTGCCGACAGCGCGTGCACCAACTCGGCGGGGTCGATCGGGCTGTCGGTCCACGCGCCCACAACGGCGTGCAGTTCGGTCTTCAGTTTGGTCCCGCCGAATCGTAGCAACGCCTCCAGCAGTTGGTCCCGCGTGCCGAAGTGATGGTTGACCGCGGCATCGGACACGCCGATCTCGGCGGCGACCGCACGCACCTGCACCGCGGCCAGTCCACCTGCGGCCAGTAGCCTGCTCGCCGCCTCCAGGATCATCCGCTTGGCGTCATCGGGTGTACGTCGTACTCGGACAGCCACCCAGCAATATTACCTTGACTAGTCGAGGTAATATTGCCTACCTTGGATGCTCAAGGTAAGGAGGTGGCGTCGTGCACGGACAATCCACGATTCCGTCGATGACCGAGCTGGCGGTGACACTGGGCGTCTCGATCCACGATTCGACGCCGCCCCGTGAGATTCAACTCTCCCATGCGGGCTGCCTGCTACACGGATTGGACTGGGGCGGAACCCGATCCCCGGTACTGCTGCTGCACGGCGGCAGATTGACCGCGCACACATGGGATTTCGTCTGCCTCGGCCTGCGCGGCGATGCCCGGCTGGTCGCGCTGGATCTGCGCGGGCACGGTGACAGTGGCTGGTCCGACGACTACAGCATCGACACCCTGGCGGCCGACGTCGTCGCCACGGCCGACCACCTCGGCTTCGATCGGGTCGGTCTGGTCGGAATGTCCCTCGGCGGCGTGGTCGCCGCGCACGTCGCTGACGCGTGGCCAGACCGAGTCGACCGGCTGGCACTCATCGATGTCGCCCCCGGCGTGGACTTCGACAGCACCCAGCGAATGCGAGCATTCATCACCGGGCTCGGTCCGGTGCGCGAACTCCAGACGGTGGTCGATGCCGCCATGCGGTCAATCCTCGCGCCAACCGCGCGGCAGTCGCCTACCGCATGAGCACACTGTTTCGCCGGGCGCCCGATGGCGATTGGGTGCCGAAGGCCGATCCGAGTCCACCCGATTTCCCCGCTATTCTCGCCGCCATCGATCGGCTGGCCGCTCAGCTGAGCGGAGTGCCGGTGCTGTTGGTGCGCGGCGGACGCAGCAGGGCACTTTCTCGAGCCGCCGCCGAACGGCTGGTCGAGCGCATTCCGGACGGGGAGCTTGTGGTCGTACCGGACGCCGGGCACAACGTCCAGGAGGACAATCCGGCCGCGCTGATAACCGCACTGCGTGCCTTCCTGACACGCTGACCGCGACCAAACGCCCGGCAACCGCCGACGCAGTCAACCCTGCCGCCGCATGCACCTCGGACCTTTGCGATACCGGATACGGCCCCGAGTAAGAGGGTGGCAACAGGTGCGGTCGACGCAGTTGAGGAACGAACCACCTTGCGTCAACAATCTGGCAAGCCGACCGCGCAACGATCTGCCACAGATCTGACGCAATGCTGCTCACACCCCAAGCCCTGCGTCACATGATTGACAACGGACGCGCCGCGGCCGGTCGCCGAAACGACCGACTACCGTGGTGAGCGATCCGACTCCACCGGTCGCTGATGCCGGGCGTCGTCGCCTCGCCGGTGGTCAGTCGAGAACTTTCAAGATCTCTTCAGCCAGCGGTGCCGCCGAGGCAGGGTTCTGTCCGGTGAACAAATTACGGTCGACGACGGTGTACGGCTTCCAGATCTCCCCGCGGGTGAAGTCGACGCCGAGTTCGACCAATACGTCCTCCACTGTCCAGAAAGCCTTTTCACGCAACCCGACGGCATCCTCCTCGTCATTGGTATACGCGGTCATTCGGTATCCGGCGAAAGGTGACACACCGTTGCGCCGTGTCGCCAGAATCGCCACCGGCGCGTGGCAGACGATGGCCAGCGGCTTGCCCGAGGCGAGGGCCGCAGTCAACAGCCTCCCGGAGTCGGCGTCCTTCCACAGATCCTCCATGGGTCCGTGGCCGCCGGGGTAGTACACGGCGTCGTAATCCGGCAAGCGCGCATCGGCCACTTCGATCGGCCTGCGCAGCTCTTCGGCCGAGCGCAGGATTTCCTCCAGGTGGCGGGCGATTTCTTCATTGCCCGCCATCGATGGCCGCAGGCTCATCACGTCGACGTGCGGCACCACTCCGCCTGGAGTCGCCACCACGATTTCATGCCCTGCGTCACGGAGGGCGCTGTAGGGGGCGGCGAACTCCTCTGCCCAATACCCGGTGGGGTGCCGAGTGCCGTCTTTGAGAGTCCAGTAGCTCGCGCCGGTCACCACGAAGAGAACCTTGGCCATCGCAAAAAATCACCTCTTTCACGGTTGAAATCGTCGGGTCATTCCCGCGCGGATTCCGCGGCTCGGACCTTCTGCTTCTCCGCGTCGTCGAGTTTGCGCGTGTCACGCGGAACGGCGAAGGGCTGCAAATCTTCGGGGAGCCCCTGGGCGATGGCCCTGCCGTGGTCGAGCTCGGCGTTGATCTCGGCTCCGAGCAGCAGCGCGATATTGGTCAGCCAAAGCCACACCAGGAAGATCACCACCCCGGCGAGGGAGCCGTAGGTCTTGTCGTAGGAGGAGAAGTTGGCGATGTAGACGGAGAACAGCACCGAGATGACCAGCCAGATGAGGACGGCGATCACCCCGCCGGGGCTGATCCACTTGATGCCGCCTTGGCGGGCGTTCGGGCTGGCCCAGAACAGGATGGCCAGCAGCGCCGACACCAGGACGAACAGCACGGGCCATTTGGCGATGTTCCAGATGGTCACCGTAGTGTCGCCCAAGCCGAGGAAGTCGCCGATCTGCTGGGCGACCGGCCCGCTCGCCACCACAATGGCGGCGCTGAGGACGAGCAGGATCATCGCCACGATCGTGACGCCGAGCCGGATGGGTGTGGTCTTCCAGATCGGCCTGCCCTCGCCGATGCCGTAGATGACGTTGGAGGCGCGCATGAAGGCCGCCACATACCCTGAGGCGGACCACAGCGCGACGGCGAGACCGACGATCGCGCCCAAGCCTGCGCCGTGCTTGTTCGCCTGCGCTTGGTCGACGAGGGTGCGCACGAAATCCGCGCTCGAACCCGGCGCGATCTGCCGCACCTGGTCGACCAGTTCGGCTGCGGCGTTCGGGCCGAGCAGGCCCAGCAGGGAAACCAGGACGATCAGGCCGGGCACGATCGACAACACCGCGTAGTAGGTGAGGGCGGCGGCCAGATCGGTGAGGTTGTCGCGCTGAAACTCTTCGGCCGCACGCTTGACGACCGCGACCAGGGAGGGTTTCGACAGGTCGGCTGGGCTGTCGGGCTCGTCGCGGTCCAGATCCGGCCTGGCTCCGGCATCGGTCGCATCGACCCGCGACCCAGGGTGATCCCTGGTATTCGCCGGGTCGGCTCGCTTGTCCTCGTGCCGTTTCGCCGCACCGTGCTCTGTCGTCATGGGCCTGCCTCGCTCACACACGTCCGCCTCGCTTCACACCGGGCGCCGGAACTCCCGTCGAACGAGTGGTGCCCGAAGCCGCGTGGCCGAAACTGCTCAGCCCAGCTTCCGGGACCGAGTTCCGCGACCCTTGCTCGTTCGCATCAGGTGTGGGCGCCACCGCGGAGCCAGTCGGTCCACGGGATGCTCCAATCGCCGTTGTGCCAGATATCGAGTGGCCTCCGACGGCACCGCCGCACGCCTGGCCCGAGCGGGATTCCGCTCCCTCGAGGAGGTCGCCGACGCAGGGTATGAACGGCTCGTGGCGGTGGAAGACATCGGGCCGAAGGTCGCCGCCTCCCTCGTCGCGCACCTGACCCGCCTGCGTCCGGAACTACAGCGACTGCGAGCCGCGGGTGTCTCCCTGGACGTGCGCGAGAAAGACCTTTCCCCCGCCGTCGCGGCCGATGCACCGCTGGCAGGCATCCAGGCCCAGACGTGGCCGGGATCGTAGTGACGGGGCAGGACCAGCGCGACGAGCAGGCGGCCGGCAGTCGCTGCCACGAGCGTGCCCGGCAGCTCGGCCATCAGTTCCTCGACCCGGGCGTTACGGTCGGCGCGGGTGGCCACCCGCTGGTCGCAGCGGGTAGCCAGCACGTAGGCCCCGTCCCGGGATTCGAGCCAGTCACGCAGGTAACCGGCCTGGCCGTTGGCTTCGTCGGCGGTGAACCACGCGAACGGCATCCCGGCATCGAGGGCTCGCTGCAGCGTCGCGATCACCTGCCGCGGTTTCGTGGCGAACCCGATCTCGTCACCGATCCCGGCGGCCCGGCAGCGGTCGCGGTCGCTGGTCCAGGACTCGGGTAGATAAGTTCTCGGTCGATCAGCGCATGCCCACGCGGCGAGGCATAGGCGAGGAACACCCCGATCCGGCAGTTCTCCGTCCGCCCGGCCGTGCCCGAGTACTGCCGTTGCACCCCGGCCGAGCGCACTCCCTCCTTCAGGAACCCGGTCTCATCCGCGACCAGCACCGCATCGGGGGCGCCGAGACGATCCACGACATAGCCACGAACATCGTCACCAACCCCGTCGACATCCCAGTCCGCCCGCCGCAGCAACCGCTGCATCCCCTGCGGCCCGGACTCACCAGCCCGCTCGGCCAGAGTCCACCCGTTCTTGCGTTCCAACCCCGCGACCAGCCCCGACACATACTCCCGCGCCCGCATCCAGGGTTCGGCCCGAGTGAACCGGACGCCCGCCCCGGTCATCAACGAATCCAACTCGGCCACACCGCGACCAACACCACACCCCAGATTTACACCGACTCACCCGAGTGTCGTTGCAGTACTGTGCCAGCCAGACCCGTGGTAAGCACGTCCGTTCCGCGTGAACTTTTCGGATTGCGCAGCGGCTGACCTGCGGCCCGAAAGCTGCCTGGACGGTTCGGTCTGCCGGAGTGTTCGGACCACCTTGCGGATGGAGGGATCTCGGCCTGGCACAGACCGGCGTCGGACTCGAACACCGCCACATCGACCGACTCGCCGACGGCGAGGCCATTCACGACACCGTTGTCTCGGACGGGGCGGCGGCAGGAGCGGGCTGCTCGGGCTGTTCGCCGAAACCGCTCGAGCGCAGCGATGATCGCTTCCTTCGGTTCGGTGTGGGGTCCTGACGATGGGACGCCTGGGGTGCTCGGCCCCGCTGTCGACGCCTACCTGCACGCGCTGGGGCCACATCGCCGAAACCCGCCCGGCGCCGACCGCCGCGCCGAGGTCACCGCCGCCGCCGAACGACTCGCCCCGGGCGTGAGCGACGCCGACACGTGGCCGGTGCTCGCCCAGCACCTGGCGCTGCTCGAGCTGTCCGGCCGCGACCACACACGCGGTCAGACATAGGTGAAGGGCAGTGCGTTGCTGATGCCGTCCAGCTCCACTTGGACGGTGACGTCCACCGTGCCTGTTCCCGTTGGGGAGATGGCCGTGATCTGGGTGTCGGAGTCGATGGTGAACGTGGTCGCCTTCGTACCGAAGCGCACGGTCAAAGGACCGACATTGCTGAACCCGGAGCCGGCGATCACCACAGTGCTGAAAGTCGTCGCTGGGCCGGAATTGGGTGTGAGGGAGGTGAGTACAGCTGCCATGGTTCGACTCCAAGCCGAATGTAGTGAAAGATATTACCTTGCAACGGATGTCGATCTTCTGCGGCGACCGCTACATATTCAGTAAGCCTCTGGCGACGGCTCTTCGGCAAGGGATCCGAAGTCCGGTTTCGTCCGGTTTCGAACCAATGCCACGGCTACCCGGGATCAGCATCAGCGCACCCTCGGCCTGCTCGATGGGGTGGGGCCCAACAAGCACCGAAGACCCGACAAATTGCCAGTTAGGAAAATCGGAGACCTCCGATTCTGCTAACTGTCAAGCTGCGGAGACTGATTCGGGTGCTGGTGGCGTGGGTCCACGGTGTTCTCTGGTTGTTGGCTACCGCGATCTTCCGATGGGGCGGTCTGGCACTGTCACTCCGCCGCCAGCACTGTCGAGGCAGAACCAATACCAGTCACCATTCAGGTGATGGAATGCGTCTGACGTGCGAGAGTCGCCGGTGAGCTGGGCGAACCCTGCGCCCCCGCTGGAGCAGTTGCCCGTCATGGGGCTGGTCCTGAAGTAGATGCCCCACGCCGCCGTTGCCCGCCGCCACGGCGACCGCCAGGTCGAACCGCCCGGCGGGCACCGCGCCGAACCCGCCGATCACGCACTCGGGCGATCCCGAGGCGGGTGGGGCACCAAACTGCACCTGGCCTGCGAACACGGCCTGCGACCGTTGTCTATGCTGCTCACCGCCGGTCAAGCCGGTGACAGCCCGCAATTCGCCGCGGTCCTCGACAGCATCCGGGTACCGCGCCTCGGTCGCGGCCGAGCACGCGTGCGTCCGGACCGGGTACTGGCGGACAAGGCGTATTCCTCGGCCGCCAATCGCGCCTACCTGCGCGGGCGTGGCATCCCCGCCACGATCCCGGTCCCGGCCGATCAAGCCGGACACCGCCGCAACGGCGGCGCGACCACCGGCGTTCGACCGTGAGATCTACCGGCACCGCAACACCATCGAACGTGGCATCAACCGCCTCGAACAACACCGCGACGTCGCCACCCGCTACGAGAAACTCGCCACCCGCTACCTCGCCGTCATCCAGATCGCCGCCATCGACCAATGGCTATGACCTCGACACCTACTTCGAGACACCGCCTAGGCCCGAAGTTGCAGACGGTAGGTCTTCGAAGTCGCCGATTCCCACCCATGGCAACAGCCCTCCGCGAACAGCGCGCTAACTTGATGCCGCGCGGTCGGCTTGTGCTGAGCGAGTATGTCGGGTCGCCTAACTTAAGGACATGCACGATGGACCGTGAACTATCCGTCGTCTCTGCCTTTACCGCTCTTCATTCCACGGATCCCCAGCGCAAGTTGTTCGTCTTCGCCGACGAGCACGGCAAAGACACTGACCATCTCACCGTCGCCGCGCTCGCGGACCGCGCTCAGCACATTCGAGCAATTCTGCAGGAGGCCGGTATCAACCCCGGCGATCGGGTGTTGCTGCTACATCTGCCGTCATTGGATTTCATCATCGCGTTTCTCGGCTGTCTGGCCGCCGGAGTGGTGCCCGTGCCGCTCCCGCCGCCGAACCCGTTCAAACTCGCGAAAGAGGTCGATGCGGTATCGGCGATCGCGGAAAACTGTGGTGCGCGAGCGATTCTGACGCATGGCGACTATCGCGACGCGGTGCGCGCGGTGCCGCTTCCCACGCAGGTACCACAGTGGCCGGAGTTGCCGTGGCTAGTGCCGGACGGCACAAGTCAACCCGACGAGTCTCCCTGGTACGAGCCCGCCGATCTGAATGAACCAGCGTTCCTGCAGTACACGTCCGGCTCGACGGGTTTTCCAAAGGGCGTGGTGGTTACCCACCGCAATATCCACCACGAACTCACCGCTCTCGCCGCCGACTTCGAGCTCGGCGACGACACCATCGCGGTCAGCTGGCTGCCGCATTTTCACGATCTGGGACTGGTCTGCGTCCTGCTCAACACCCTGGTCGGCAATGCCCGCCGGACCTACCTGATCTCACCGCTCAGCTTCCTGCAGCGCCCGGCCGTGTGGTTCGATGTGCTCTCCCGGGTCGGCGGAACGCACACCACAGCACCGAACTTCGCCTACGACCTGATGGTCCGCAAGACGACTCCCGAACAACGCGCCGCCTGGGACCTCAGTTCGGTACGGAGGTTCGGCTCGGCGGGAGAAAGTGTCCAGCCGTCAACCGTCGACACGTTCTTCGCGACATTCGACGGCACCGGGGCCTCACGGCAGGCTTTCCACCCCGGCTACGGACTTGCCGAGCATACTCTCAGCGTCACCGTCGGCAGTGGTGGCGCCGTGGCCTTCGACCGTGATCAGCTCGAGCAGGGCCGCGCGGTGCCGGCTGCCGCCGGTTCGACACGTGAACCCGCCGTCTTCTACGGCAGCGGCTGGGCCACTAAGCCCGATGCGAGTGTCCGCATCGTCGACCCGGAGACCGGCCAACCGTGCGCACCGGGCGAGATCGGTGAGATCTGGGTCGACTCTCGAACCAAAGCACGTGGATACTGGTTGCGCGAGAAGGAAACTCGCGACACGTTCCACGCCGTCGTCGGCGACGGTGACCCGCGGCACTACCTGCGCACCGGCGATCTCGGCTTTCTCCGCGAGGGTGAACTTTTCGTCACCGGCCGGCTCAAGGACCTTGTCATCATCCACGGCCGCAACTATGCGCCGCAGGACATCGAGGACAGCGTTCGCAGCGCCCACCCCCGCATTCGTGCCGGTGGGATCGCCGCCTTCTCGGTGCCGCCACTGCCGGGCACAACCTCGGGCGAGCGGCTGATCATCCTTGCCGAGACCACCGGCACCGAACTCGACCCGGCCACCGCCACCGAGATCCGTCGTGCGGTCCGCCGCGAGGTTCGTGACGACCACGGAATCGCCTGTTACGAAGTCCTGGTCGGCACGGGACTGGTGCTGAAGACGACCAGTGGCAAGGTACGCCGGGCCGTATGCCGTGCGGAGTTCTTGCGGCAGGAGAGCGAACGTCGACTTTCCGGAACGGCGATGCAATGAGCAGCGGCCTGATCTTCTCCACCGGTGCGCACGATGACCGGCTCCACGACATCGACGACGACTTCCACCAACTGCTTACGGATTTCGCCCAGTTGACAGCGATGGGGAAACTCACCCGTACGCGGGTCTTTCACGCACCGGGCATTGTCGTTCGCGGACACATCGACTTCTTCGACTCGCCCGGTGTGCCAGTGCACCCGTTCTTTGCCGACGGGAAGCGGTACCCGATCCTGGCGCGGTACAGCAATGGCGTGTCCAACGACGATCTCGCGCCCGGAATTCGCGGGCTGTCGCTGCGGTGGTTCGATCCGGACGGATCGGGTGGTTCGCCATTCAATCTGACGTTCAATACCGGTTACCGCGTATTCGCCCCGAATGCATGGACCTTCATGAAATTCTTCATGCTCCGCGACGACGCCGCGCGTGAAGAACTCGTCCGCGCCACCCCGGGCGCAGTGGAACCGGCGCTGGACGCGATCCGGGACCCGCACCCCTACCATCGCTACCACCTCAACTCGCAAGTGCCGCAACAGTTTGTCGATGGCACTGGACGTCCTTGGCTGGTGCGTTACCGACTGGTGCCCGAGCAGAATCTGCCCGATGTCGGCCACCACACCCCTCGAGGATGGGTGGTGCCTCCCATCGAGCGGCTGATGCGGGAGTCGGGCGACCGACGTTCGTCGACGCTGCTACGTGACGAGATTCGCAAGGCGGCAACGGAGAACACCCTGCGTGGGCTGTTCCAGATCCAACTGCACCCACTCGGTGACGACACCGCGGCGAACCAGGCTGCGCTGTCACCATCCTCCGAATGGCCGGTGGCCTCGCATCCTTTCCGGACGATCGGCGAGATTCGTTTGAATCTGGTGTGCGATGGGGATCCCGCCGCGGAACTGCCGTTCGATCCCGCGGACGCACCGGAAGGGCTCGGCATCGCGCTCGCTCGGTCCCCCTTCGAGGCCGCGTCCATGAACCACGCCCGCGCCCTGGTCTATCGTGCGGGATACGCCGCACGCACCTTCCGGCCCGATCCCACGGGTTCGAGCGCGCCGCCTACGACTGAGCCGCTCCCCGCCAACGGCCGCCGGACGGTCTGTGTGATCGGCGCGGGGCCGGGTGGGCTCGTCGCCGCGAACGAACTTGAGCGGCTCGGGCATACCGTGGTAGTCCTCGAACGGGAGGCGGTCGCGGGCGGCAAGTCGGTCTCGGTGCAGGTCGACGGGCGTGCCTACGATCTCGGCGCGCACCTGTGCAACGACCGCTACGAACACTTCATCGACCTGGCCGACGAGTTCGGGCTGGCGACCGAGGACATCATTCCGCCGCATATCTTCGATGCGCAGACCTTTACGACCGCGATGCCCAAGACGGCGTTCGCCACCCGCGACATCGTCGGGCGGTACATGCGGTTGCGCGCCGAGAGCTTTCCCGACATCGGTCGTCCAGGGCTTGCGCACTCCGCCCGAGCGCTGTCGCAGCCGGCGCGGGACTGGTTGCGGGACAACGATCTCGAGACGATGGCCGCGTCGCTCGGGGCCGTGTACACCTCGGCCGGATATGGCTATCTCGCCGACGACCTGCCTGCCCTGTACTTTCTCAAGGTATCGGAGACGGTAAGCCAGCTGTCCACCGAGCCGACCCGCACCCGGCACGCGAACGCTTTCACCATTTCCGGTGGCCTCGGTGCGCTGTGGGAGCGTGTCGCGGCGAAGCTGGCCGACGTGCGGACCGGCGTCGAGATCACTGCTATCGACCGCAGCGGTGACCGGGTGGCCGTGCACCTCGCCGACGGCCACACCGTCCACGCCGATGACCTTGTGCTGTCCGTCCCCCTCGACCGGCTCGATGGTGTCCTGGACATGTCGCTGGCCGAGCGCGCGCTTGCCCTGAAGATCCGGCGACTGGATTTCTATACCGTGCTGTGCCGGATCACCGGGTTGCCCCGTAACGGGCATTACACCGTGCGGTCCGGAGACGCCCTCCCCGGACCAGGGCACTGTGTCTCGTTCCATCACCGCTACGCCGAGACCGACGTGTACGTCTGTTACTCCTACGGTGCCGACGGTCTCACCACCGACGACATCGTGGCGAACCTACGTGACGATGTGGTCGCGTTCGGCGGCGAGCTGACCGAGGTCCTGCTCGTGCGGCACTGGCCGTATTTTCCGCACTTCGCGAGCAAGGACCTCGCCGAAGGCGTCTACGACAAGCTCGAGGAGCGGCAGGGACGTCGCCGGACCTACCACGTCGGCGGGCTGCTCGGCTTCGAGATGATCGAAACCACGATCGCCCATGCGCGCGACGTGGTCGCCGGACACTTCGCCGAGGGCGAAATCGACGACGCGCCCGGTACGGATGACCACCGGTCCCCCGTCCCCGGTCGTACCGTCGCGGAGATCAATGCTTGGCTGATCAGCCGGTTGGCCAGGGAGTTCGATTTGGCGGAGAACGAGATCGGCCCGCAAGCCGTCCTCGACGACTTCCCACTCGATTCATTGGCCGTCGCCGCGATGCACCTGGACCTATCGGCGTGGCTCGGCCTTCGCATCCACCCTACGATCCTGCTGGAGAACCCGACGATCGAGAGTGTTGTGAATCGGCTGGCGCAGGTAGGGCCCGACACTCCGAGCACCGCATCCGCCACGGCGCCGCTCCCGCCCTTGGCAGTTCCGCTGACACCGCCACGCCCTTTCTTCTGCATACCCGGAGTGAACGGCATCGCCTACCAGTTCCGGACCCTGGCCAGCGCTCTCGGCCCATGGTGTCCGTTCACCGCACTGCAGGCACCCGGTCATGACGGATCCGAGCCGACGCTCAACACGGTCGAGGCACTCGCTGAGCGCTACCTCCTGGACATCCGCGCGACGCAACCGCACGGGCCCTATCTGGTCGGCGGGTATTCACTCGGCGGGATGATCGCCTATGAGGTCGCCGGGCGGCTGCGTGCCGCCGGCGAGGAGGTCGGCGAGGTCGTACTCATCGACACCTATGTTCCGCTGGCCGGTCAACCCACACCGCCCTGGGACGAGCGCGCCGCGCTGGACGAGCTGGCGGCGATGTTGCGGGCGGCAGCCGGGGCTTCGGGCCACGAGCTGGTCCTGGATCCGGATCTGTCGCTGGAGCAGCGCCGCGACGCGGTATGCCGGCAGTTGACCAGCGGCAGCACCGTCAGCGCCCGTCGTCAGCTGCAGTTCATCCTGCGGGTGTACCAAGCGAATCTGGAGGCGAACGTCCGCTACCGGCCGCCTGAGTCCGATCTGCCTGTCACCCTACTGCGGGCACACGGAGAATTTCCGATCGTATTCGGCCCGGCCCGGGGACCGAGAGTGCCGCTCGGTGATCGCACCCAGGGCTGGGACACGGTGGCAACCGGCAGGTTCCGGATCGTGGACGTGCCCGGCAACCACTTCACCATTCTCTCTGAGAGCCGAGTGGGCGATCTGGCGGACGCCCTACGCCACGTGCTTCCCGGTGGCCGTGCATCGGCGGGGACGACGCCGTGACCGTCGCCGAGCCGCTCGCCGAGGTCGTGCGGCGGATTCGGGAGCAGGTCCACGTCGTATCCCAGGACAACGGTGGGATCACCGCGGTGACGGGCGATCCCACCCGGCACCGAGTGCTCGCGACCCTGCCACCGCTGTACCCCGAATGGTTGGGCGACCGGTCGTTCGGCGAACTGCACGGCACCCGCTTTCCCTATGTGGCCGGCGAAATGGCCAATGGCATCGCCACCACGGAACTCGTCATCGCGATGGGCAAGGCCGACATGCTCGGCTTCTTCGGCGCGGCCGGTCTGCCGGTGACCCGGGTGGAGCAGGCGATCGCAACGGTCCGGGCGAAATTGGGCGGCCGGACGAACTGGGGAGTGAACCTCATTCACGCGCCACAGCACCCCGGCTGGGAACAAGACATGGCGGACCTGCTCATCGGTGCGAATGTCCGCGCCGTATCCGCCTCCGCATTCATGGAATTGACCCCGCCGGTGGTGCAACTGGCCGCGAGCGGTCTGCGGGTGGACCGGGACGGCCGTATCGTCCGCCCTCGGCACATATTCGCCAAGGTCTCCCGGCCGGAGGTCGCCGAGAAGTTCCTGTCGCCGGCACCCCGGGCCATGCTGGAGATGCTGTGTGCCCAGGGCCGGCTCACCGCCGACGAGGCGGCGCTGGCCGCGCATGTCCCGGTGGCCGAGGACCTGACTGTCGAGGCGGACAGCGGAGGGCACACCGACAACCGGCCGCTGGTAGCGCTGCTACCGCGGATGCTTGCGCTCGCGGCGCGGGTGACCGAGCAGGCCGGATACAGCCGATCGGTACGGATCGGTGTTGCCGGTGGCCTGGGCACTCCGCACAGCGTGGCGGCAGCGTTCGCGGCCGGTGCCGCCTACGTGGTCACCGGATCGGTGAACCAGACCTGCGTCGAAGCGGGCGTGTCCGCGGCGGCCAAGGAATTGCTGGCTCAGGCGGACGTCGCGGACGTGATCATGGCGCCGGCGTCGGACATGTTCGAACTCGGGATCAAGGTGCAGGTGTTGCGCCGCGGCACGCTGTTCGGCACCCGCGCCAACCTGCTCTACGAGCTCTACCGGGATGTCGAATCACTAGAGGCGATTCCCGGGCCGGAGCGGGACAAGCTGGAACGCACGATATTCCGGGCGCCCCTGGCCGAAATCTGGGCCCGGACCCGCCGCTACTGGCTCGACCGGGATGCCACCGAGGTCGCCCGTGCCGAAGCCGATCCGAAACATCGCATGGCTCTGGTTTTCCGCTGGTACCTCGGCAAGGCCAGCTGGTGGGCGATCGAGGGCGAAAGTTCCAGGCGCACCGATTACCAACTGTGGTGCGGACCGGCGGTCGGCGCCTTCAACAATTGGGCGGCCGGCAGCTTTCTCGCCGACCCCGCGCAACGTGATGTCGTGCAGGTCGCCCGCAACCTGCTCGAGGGTGCGGCCGTGCTCACCAGGGCACACCAGCTGCGGACATACGGAGTGCCGGTGCCGTCGACGGCGTTCGAATTCGTGCCTCGACGGCTGTCGTGACAAAGCTCGACCGAAGGAGGTTCGACCATGTCCGATAGTGATGCCGGGAATGTGCCACCGGTAGCGATCGTTGGCGTGAGCGCGCTGCTGCCCGGAGCACCCGGCGCGGACGGTTTCTGGCGGACGGTCGTGTCCGGGGCAGACCGGGTGAGCGATGTCCCGGCCACACATTGGCTCGTCGACGACTACTACCACGCCGACCCCGCGACACCGGACAGGACCTATGCTCGGCGCGGGGCGTTTCTCTCACCAGTGCCATTCGATCCGATCGCCTTCGGCATTCCGCCGAACACGCTCGCGGCCACCGATACGAGCCAACTCCTGGCGTTGGTCGTCGCCGAACGGCTGCTGTCGTCGCTCGAACCGCAGCGCATGTCCGCTGTGGACCGTGAGCGGGTCAGTGTCATTCTCGGCACGTCCGCACTGGAGTTGCTCACTACCATGGCCGCGCGCATGGAGCGCCCGGTGTGGCTGGCCGCGCTGCGCGAGAACGGAATCCCGGAGGACCGGGCGCGCGCGATCTGCGATCGGATTGCCGAGCACTACGTGCCGTGGCAAGAGGGCAGCCTGCCCGGCATGCTCAGCAATGTCGTCGCTGGTCGGATCGCGAACCGGTTCGACCTCCACGGCAGCAACTACACCACCGACGCCGCGTGCGCGAGTTCGTTGGCGGCGCTGTCGAGCGGGATCAACGAACTCGCGCTCGGGCACGCTGACCTGGTGGTGACCGGCGGCGTGGACACGCTCAACGATCCGGTGACCTACACCTCCTTCAGCAAGACACCCGCCCTCTCACCAACCGGGGACTGCCGCCCGTTCTCCGCGGACGCGGACGGCATGATTCTCGGCGAGGGCGTGGTCATGTTCGCACTACGCCGACTGCACGATGCCGAACGGGACGGCGACCGGATATTCGCGGTGATCCGGGGGATCGGCACCGCATCGGATGGCCGCGGCGGCGCGATCTACGCGCCACAATCCAGCGGCCAGGCACGAGCACTGCGACGTGCCTACGAGATGGCCGGATATGGGCCGGATACGGTCGAACTGGTCGAGGCACACGGAACCGGGACGGCGGCCGGTGACGCGGCCGAGGTCGCCGCTCTGCGAGCGGTTTTCGGCGAGACAGGCCGGGCCGACACCGGGTGGTGTGCACTGGGGTTGGTGAAATCGCAGATCGGGCATACCAAGAACGCCGCCGGTGCGGCGGGGCTGCTCAAGGCGACGCTGGCACTGCACCACCGCGTGCTCCCCCCGACGATCAAGGTGAACCATCCCAACCCGGCGCTCGGATTGGACGGTAGCCCGTTCTACCTGAATACGACGGCGCGGCCGTGGATCAGCGCCGGCGGCCATCCCCGGCGCGCCGGCGTGTCGAGTTTCGGCTTCGGCGGCACGGACTTTCACATCACACTCGAGGAGTATGTGCCGGCGACCGGATCGGCGGCTCCTTTCCTGCGCGCCGCCGGCAGCGAACTCGTACTGCTGTCCGCGGATTCGCCCAGTGCGCTGGTGGCCGCGGCTCGCGCGCTCACCGATACGACGGACGGAATCGTCACTGTCGCACGAAAGACCCAGGAAGCCTTCGACCCGGCGGCAGCGGTCCGCCTCGGCGTCATCGTCACCGAGGCGGGTGACCTCGCGACGACACTGCATGCCGTAGCCGACCGGATCGTCGCGGCCCCGGCGGAATCGTTCGAGGGTCCTGGCGGCGTCCATTACCGTGCCACTGTCGCGGAACCGGGCCCGATCGGGTTCCTGTTCTCCGGTCAGGGCAGCCAGTACGTCGGGATGGGCGCCGAGTTGGCGATGGTATTGCCGGCCGCGCGGGAGAGCTGGGACGCGGTTGCCGCACAGGACCGGTCCGACCACGAAGCACTACATCGGGTCGTCTTCGCGCCGCCGACGTTCAGCGCCGAAGAACGTGCCGCACAGCAGGCCCGACTCAGGTCTACCGAACAGGCGCAACCGGCACTTGCCGCCCAGAGCCTCGCCACGCTGGCGTTACTACGAGCCCTCGATATACGCCCGGATGCCGTGGGCGGGCACAGTTTCGGTGAGCTGGTCGCGTTGCACGCGGCGGGATGCTTCGACCGTGCGACATTGCTGTACCTCGCCCGGCGGCGAGGCGAGCTGATGCGCGACACCGCCACCGAGCCCGGTGCCATGACCGCAGTGATCGGCACCCTCGATGAGGTTCAGGCGCTCGTCGAATCGGCCGCGGACGGTCGGTTGTGGGTGGCCAATCACAACGCGCCCGAGCAGGTCGTCGTGTCCGGTGCGACGAGCGCGGTGGCGGCGTTCGAGCGGCAGGCGACCGAGGCTGGACACACCGTACGGCGCCTCGAAGCGGCCGGGGCGTTCCACACCCCGCTCGTCGCCGCCGCCGCGACGCCATGGCGGGACGTCCTCGATGCGGCCGACCTCCAGGCACCGCGGATTCCGGTATATGGGAACAGCCGAGGCACGCCGTACCCGGCCCATCCGGACGCGGTGCGGGCTGGTCTTGCCGAGCAACTCATTGTTCCGGTCCGATTCGTCGATCAGATCGAAGCGATGTACGCGGACGGCATCCGGACGTTCATCGAGGTAGGTGCGGGCGCGACACTCACGCGGCTGGTGGGAGAGATTCTCGCCGGGCGCGAACACCTGGCGGTCAGCCTCGACCGAGCGACAGCCCGGGGAATGCAAGCCGCGCACGATGCCATGGCGCGATTGGCCGTTGGGGGGCTACGCCTGGACTTCACGGCCTTGTGGAGGGCCTACAACCTGCGACCGGACGAGGAAACAATGAGCAAGGAACAATCTCCGGCGACCGTGAAACTACTCGGCGCCAACTACGGCAAGCCCTACCCACCCGCAGATGGCTCGGCCACACTGTCACCGCCGCACTCGCCAACTCCGGCTCCACCGGCCGAGAGTGCGCTGATGGCACAGCCACCGAGCCTCTCTACCGCGGCCGGTTCCGACTGGCTCGAGGCACTGCGGGAGACACAGCGGCTCGCAAGCGAAGCCCACATCGCCTATCAGCGAACGATGGCCGAATCGCATCTGGCGTTTCTGCGGCTGTCGGAGGCGGCACTCGTCGGCCTGGCCGGCGGCACACCCGCAGCGACACTGCCCGCCCCGGCGCCGATCACCCACCATCCGCTGCCGAATGGCACTGCCGTACCTGTTCCGGACTATTCGGTGACCAACAGCATCGCCGCACCTGCGATGATCGGCCACAGCATTCTCGACTCTGCGCCCATGCCGCCGGCGCCGGATATCCCTGCTACCACACGCGAACCCCACACCTCGGATTCATTGTCCGACATGGTTTCTCCCCCAGGCTCCTCCGCCGATGTGGCCGGTTTGCTGTCGGTCGTGGCGGAGAAGACCGGATATCCCGTCGATGTGCTCGATGTCGGCATGGAGCTGGAATCGGACCTCGGTATCGATTCGATCAAGCGGGTGGAGATTCTGTCGGCGGTCCGCCAGCGGTTCCCCGGAGTACGTGAGGTGGATGCGGCGACCCTGGGCGCCGCACGAACCCTCGCGGAGGTGGCCGATCTGCTCGGCGCCGGCGGATCCCCGGAGGCATCCCGGCCTGCGGGCGAACCGCCGCCCGATGCCACGATGATTTCCGACCCCACACCCCTCGGCGTGCCCGCCAACACATCCCCGGTCGACACCGAACCCGCCGTGCGACTGACCGTGCGGCCCGTGCCGCGTGCGGCGTCCGGGCTTGCCCTGCCCGGTCTGCGCAGTAGCCGGGTGGCGATTACCGGCGGTAAGTCCGGCCTCGCCGAACTGCTGGCGACAGAACTCATCGAATCCGGCGTCGACGCCCGTGTCGACATCGAACCCGCTGCCGATATCCAAGGCCTGATCCATCTCGGCACCCTGGGCACGGCAACCACCGCTGACGCGGCGCTCACCGCCGACCGGGACGCCTTCCGGCTGGCACGGACCTTCGTCACGGAGCGGACGACCGGGCCCGGGATCTTCGTCACCGTTCAGGACACAGGCAGTGACTTCGGCCGGTCGGGTGCCGCGCCGACCCCGGCGGGTCTCGCCGCTTTGGCGCGCACAGCCGCCCGGGAGTGGCGAGACATCACCGTCAAGGCGATCGATTGCGACACCCGAGGCCGCACCGACGCCGCCATTGCCCGGGCGATCGCGCGGGAACTGCTCGACGGCGGCGCGTCGACCGATGTCGGGCTGACCGCGGACGGCCGTCGCACCGTGCTCGATACCGTGGCACTCCCACCCGGTACGGCGACCAGGAAACCGGCGGGACCGCATTCCGTGATCGTGGTGAGCGGCGGGGCGCGCGGGGTCACCGCTGCGGCCCTTCGCGCACTCGCCGAAGCCGGCTCGCCCAGACTGGTTCTCATCGGCCGGACGCCGCTCACCGATGAACCGTCGTGGCTGCGGGACGCGCGCGGCGAGACGGCAGTACGTGACGCGGTCGTCGGGCACCTGCGTGCCGGTGGCGAGACTCCCGATCCCCGGCGCATCCGGAGTGAGACCGCCGCGGTCCTTGCCGCCAGGGAGGTCCGCGAGACGCTGCGTGCCCTGCAGATCGCGGGGTCACCGGTGCGTTATGTGACGGCCGATGTGACCGACACCGAGGCTGTGCGGACCGCGCTGGCGGACATCCGCACCGAGTGGGGGCCCATCACCGGGCTTGTGCACGGAGCGGGTGTGCTCGCCGACAAGGCGATCCGCGACAAGAGCGACGAGCAGTTCGACCGGGTCTTCGACACCAAGGTCGGCGGCCTGCGCTCGTTACTCGCTGCCGTGGCCGACGACCCGCTCGAACTGCTGTGCGTGTTCTCCTCGGTGGCGGCGTGCTACGGCAACGCGGGCCAGAGCGACTACGCCATGGCGAACGAGATCATCACACAACTCGCCGCGACGGAACACCGCAGGCGCGAAAACTGCCTGGTGCGAGCCATTGCCTGGGGCCCTTGGGACGGCGGCATGGTGGACGAGTCGCTCGCGGCGCACTTCCGTGCCACGGGCATGCCACTGATGTCGCCGGCGGCCGGTGCCAAGGCATTCATCGAGGAATTGTGTGACGACGCCGGACCGGTGTGCGTCCTACGGGCGGCGGGTCACCCCGGTTCCGCCTCCGACATCAGTGGGGAGCTCGCTGTGACCGCCCGCGATCACAGCTACCTGTTCGACCATCAGATCGGCGGGTTGCCGGTGGTCCCAGTTGCGCTGGTTCTCGAATGGTTTACCGGGGTGTTGCGGGCAGCGCTACCGGGCGGGGATATCACCTTGTCGGGCATCGAAGTGCTGAGCAAGATCGCCTTGGACGATTTCGCGGCACGCGGCAGGACCCTGCGCCTGACGGCCGACCGGCCGGACCCCGTGGGCCCGCTGACGCTCACCGTATCCGGGCCGGAGGGCCGACAGCACTTCCGGGCGCGGGCAGCAGGCCGCGGCTCGACACCGAGGCGCTGGACCGAACCGACCGGCCTACAGCCGTTGGGACGGGAGACATATGACGGGCGGGTGCTCTTCCATGGGCCCGCGTTCCAGGTGCTCACCGCCGTCGACGGCATCGCGCCGCACGGGGCGGCGGGCATGGTGACCGGCACCCGCGGCCGGAACTGGCCCACGGCGGACCGGAATACCGACCCGGCCGCAGTCGACGGCGCACTGCAGCTCGCGACGCTGTGGGCCGAGCATGTCCTCGGGGCCGCGGTCCTGCCCATGGGAATTGCGGAGTTTCGCCTCTTCGTCCCCGGCCCGCTGGACAGCGACGCGCGAGTAGTGGTGCTTGCCGGCCGAGCAGGCGGCAGCGAAGCCGATTGTGATGTCCAGGTCTGCACGACGAATGGACGCCCGCTCTTCGAACTGGGCGGGGTCCGGCTCATCGCCCGGCCCGACATCACCGGTTAGGAGTAGCCACAGTGTTCGAACCCGTCGCGGTGGTCGGCCGGGGCTGTGTGCTGCCCGATGCACTGACGCCCGATTCGTTCTGGCACAACATCGTCACCGGCCGACTCAGCGTCTCGATGGCGACGGCGGAGCGATGGCGATTGCCGAGCGAGGCCATGGCGCACATCGTCGGGCCCTCGGCCCCGGTTCACAGCGCTGCCGGCGGCTACGTGCACGGCTTCGACGATATTTTTCGACCGGATGGCTTCCTGGTCGGTCGCGAGGAGATCGCAGCGCTCGACCCCGCGTTCCGCTGGGTGCTCCACGGCGTGCGCGAAGCCCTGCGGGAAGCCGGCGAAGACCGGCCCCGTGACCGGACGGGCCTGGTTCTGGGAAATTTGTCCATGCCAACCGACGGGTTGGTCCGGTATGCAGAAAGCGTGTGGCTTGCCGAGCAACCCGCGCAGTTGCGCACGGCGCTGCCCGGTTCCCCGGCAGCCCGCGACAGATTCTCCTCGGCCATGCCCGCGCACTTCGCCGCCGCCGCCCTGGGACTCGGCGGCGATGCGTTCGCGCTGGATGCGGCGTGCGCATCCGCGTTGTATGCGATCAAGCTCGCCTGCGACCGGCTCCACGCCCGCACCGCGGACATGATGGTGGCCGGTGCGGTGAACCGCGTCGACGATCTCGCGGTGCACCTGGCGTTCAGCGCCCTCGGCGCGCTCAGCCCCACCGGCCGTAGCAGGCCGTTCCACCGTGGCGCCGATGGCCTGGTGCCGGCCGAGGGCTGCGGGTTCGTGGCGCTCATGCGACTGTCCGATGCGCTGGCGGCGGACATGCGGATATTCGGGGTGATCCGCGGGATCGGCCTGTCGAACGATGGCCGCGGCGCCGGGCTCCTCGTGCCGTCGCAGGCCGGGCAGCTCGAGGCGATACGGCAGGCCCACACCATGGCCGGAGTCGCACCGGAGTCGGTGTCGCTGCTGGAATGTCACGCCACTGGTACGCCGCTCGGCGACGCGACCGAAGTGCGTGCGATGGCCGATGTGTTCGGAAACGCCGCGGACCTTCCGATCGGTTCGGTGAAGTCCAATACGGGACATCTGGTTACCGCCGCCGGCGTGGCCGGGCTGCTCAAAGTCCTGGGCGCGTTCGACGCCGGCGTCCGACCGCCAACCCTCTCGGCCGAGGAACCTGTGACGGTTCTTCGCGGCACGACCCTGCGGCTGCTCCATGAAGCCGAGCCCTGGGACGGCCCGCGGCGTGCCGGAATCAGCGCCTTCGGCTTCGGTGGCAACAATGCCCACCTCGTGATCGATCCTGGTCCGGGAGACAGCGCCGCGGCACTTGCCCCGCCACCGGCGCCTCCCATGCCCGCCGCTGCGGCGGTGGCGATCGTCGCGATCGGCGCTCGGGTCGGGACCTGCCGCAGCTATGCCGAATTCCGCGAGAGCCTGCTGGGTGGCACATGGCATGCCGAGCCGGCCGCGGACTACGACGTGGCGCTGGATGGCCTCCGCACGCCGCCGGCCGATCTGCGACAGGCACTCGGCCAGCAGGTCGCCATCCTCGAGGCGGCTCGGGAGGCCGCCGGCCGCGTCGCGCTGCCCCAGGAACGAACGACTGTGCTGATCGGGATGGGCTGTGACGCAGAGGTCGCCCGTCATCCAGCGCGTATTCGCGTCGCCGCGCACCATGTAGCCGACGCACGGGATGGTGTCGCGGACGCATTTGCCGCGCCGCTAACGGCGCCCGCGGTGTTGGGCACGATGCCCAATATCGTCGCCAACCGGATCAACTCCCAGCTCGACCTGCGCGGGCCCGGCTTCACGGTCTCGGCCGAGGAAGCCTCCGGAATCGTGGCACTGGAGCTGGGCTGCCGTGCCCTGCGGGACGGTTCGGCCGACGCCGTACTCGTCGGCGCGGTAGATCTCTCGCACGAACCCGTCCATCGCAGCGCGGCGGCAGCAGTGGGCGTCGACGCCGCCCCCGGCGATGCGGCAATCGTGCTCGTCCTCAAGCGAGCCGCCGATGCCCGCAACGACGGCGACGAGGTACTCGCCCTCGTCGCTGATCCCGGTGACGTGAGCGAACTGATTGTCGGGGACGCACCGGCAGACGACGCCGCGGGATGCGAAAAATTCGATCCGACAACGCTTTTCGGTGCCCCTCATGCCGCGAAGGGCCTGCTTGCCGTTGCCTGCGCCACCGTCGCGCTGCGCCATGGCGCCGTGCCTCGTGCGGGGCGTGCGGCGGACCCGTCGCTGGGAATCCGGCACGCAACGGTCGCCGTCCGGACGCTCGGTGCCGCCCCCGCCGTGACCGCGCTGATCGCTGCTGAGATAGCACCGTGGAGCACGGAACCCCCAGTGCGTCATCATGTCTACTCCGGCGCGGACGCCGCGAGCGTGCTCGCCGCCGCCCGCGCCGGAACCGAAGGTGACCACGGTCCGGCCCGGCTGGTCGTATCCGCCGTGGACGCGGACCAGCTGTCCACCCGCCTGGCAGCCGCGATGCGCTGGCTCGCGGGACGGGGGGTGCGTCCAGAGGGTGTCGCCTTCCGGGACCGGGCGGTCGAAGGTGAGGTCGCGTTCGTCTACACCAACGGTTCCGCGTGTTACCCCCGGATGGGACGCGACGTGCTGCTGGCTTTTCCGGAGATAGTCGATCGCCTCGAACGCCGCTGCGGTCCGCTCCGCGACTTCGCCGGGTGGGCCTACACCGGCACCGGGACCGACGTGCCGCACGTGCTCAACCAGATCTGGGGTGCCTCCCTGCTTGGTCAGCTCCACACGGAGCTGACCCGCGGCATCCTCGGCCTCGAACCGGCGGCGGTGCTGGGCTATTCGTCTGGAGAGACCACCTCCCTCGTCGCGATGGGCGCATGGGGCGAGGTGCCGCGACTGGTTGCCGATGCCCACCGGTCACCGCTGTTCACCCGAGAGGTAGCGGGCAACCTCGACGTCGTGCGCAGTGCCTGGCGCGAACGCGGAATCGACGACGGTCGGTGGACCAGTTTTCTGGTCAGCGCCGACGTGCAGGCCGTGCGCGCGGCGCTGGGTGACGAGCCCACCGTTCGCCTCATGGCGATAAGTGCACCGCAGGCGTGTGTGATCGGCGGGGAGGCCGAGGGCTGTGCCCGCGTGCTGTCCCGGCTCGGAGAGGTCCATGCACTCGCACTCGGGTACGACATCGCCGTCCATATTCCGGAAGTAGAACGGGTCCGGGACGCCTGGTGGCGGCTGCACGACCGGCCGACCACACAGTTGCCCGATGTTCGCTTCTATTCCTGTGCGACCTCGTCGTCCTACGTCGTGTCCCGGACGTCCGCCGCAGACGCCATCACCGAACAGGCCGTGCGGACCATCGATTTCGTTGCCACGGTGGAGAAAGCATGGGCCGACGGGGTTCGGGTGTTCATCGAGCACGGTCCACGCGCGCTGTGCACCGGCTGGATCTCCCAGATCCTCGGTGATCGGGAACATCTGACCGTGGCGTTGGATTCCGCCGACGGACGAGGACAGCGCAGCATGGTCCGGGCAGTCGCCGAATTGCGCTCCGCCGGAATCGATCTGCGCTACGATGACCTGCTCGATCGGCTCGGCACACGCGACTCCCGGCCCCAGCCCGTGGGTCGGACTGTCCGTGTGGCCGCGCACTGGCCGAGCGTCGCACTGCCTGACCTTTTCCCCGCGGAGGCGATGGCCCCCGCACCGGCCCTACCGCCGGTGAGTATCGCCCCTACGATCGTGCGGCCGGTCGCTTCCACCCACCCCTTGCCGGCGGTTTCCGCCGCGGCCGAGGTCTCTCTCGTTCCGGTCTCCGAACCGCCGCCGAACACGCTGTTTTCGGACATTGTGCGAGTGCACCGGCGCTTTCTCGAGGACCAGGCCGTAATGCACCGGCGCTATCTGGGGGTAATCACGCAAGCACAGCACCTCTTGCTGAGCCCGGTATCGACCGGTGCCCAGACAGTAGTGTCGGCCGAGGGGGCCGTCCCGGGTGCGCTGCGGCGGCTGCCGTCGTTGGACCGCGCCCAGCTGGAAGCGCTTGCGACGGGACCGATCTCGGCGGTTCTGGGACCGTTCTTCCGGGCACAGGATGAATTTCGGCGGCAGGTGCGGATGCCGGCGCCACCGATGCTGCTCGCCGACCGGGTCACCGGGATCGAGGCCGAGCAGGGGCGTCTCGGCACAGGATCGATTCACACCGAGACCGATGTCACCGCCGACAGCTGGTACCTCGACCCGGCCGGCCGCATGCCCGCGGGCCTGATGATCGAGGCTGGTCAGGCGGATCTGTTGCTCATCAGTTGGATGGGGATCGACCTGCTCAACCGAGGTGAGCGCGTGTACCGGCTACTCGGTTGTGAGGTCACCTTCCACGGCAGTCCGCCGGTCCCCGGACAGACTCTGACGTTCGATATCGACATCGACGGTCATGGGGAACACGCAGGCATGCGCCTGTTCTTCTTCCGTTATGACTGCTATGTCGAGGGCGAACTCCGCCTGAGTGTCCGCGGCGGCCAGGCCGGCTTTTTCAGCGACGCCGAGCTCGCGGCTAGTGGCGGCGTGTTGTGGGATCCGCGGTCCGACGCGCCGGACCGCGCCCGTCCATGCGATCCGCCGATGCTGGAGACCGCGGCCGACGCCTTTTCCGCCGACCAGGTCGCCGCGTTCGCGGCCGGGCGGCCGGATCTGTGTTTCGGCCCCGGGTGGCGTCGTACCCGGGCGCATGTGCGGACCCCGCGCATCGCCGATGGACGCATGCTGTTCCTTCGCGAGATCACCGAGTTCGCGCCCGGCGGCGGGCCGTGGGAGCGGGGATATCTGCGAGCCTCTGCTCCGGTGGCGCCGGACGACTGGTACTTCGACGGCCATTTCGAGAATGATCCGTGCATGCCCGGCACCCTGATGCTCGAGGGCTGCCTGCAGGCGATGGCCTTCTACCTGGCCGCGCTCGGCCATACGATAGACACCGACGGGTACCGTTTCGAGCCGGTGACCGATATTGCGGTGCCGATGCGGTGCCGTGGCCAGGTCACCCCGGACAGCCGGGAAATTGTCTACGAGGTGTTCGTCGCGGAGGTCCGTGCCGGTGCCGAGCCCACGCTGACAGCCGATGTGCTGTGCACCGTCGACGGGGTCAGGGCATTTCACGCTCGCCGCGTTGGACTCCGCTTGGTGCCGGACTGGCCGCTGGCCCAACTCGTGCCGATGGCGGCCGAGAATCGGGATTCCGATGCGGTCGTCACTGATCGAGCGGCCCTGTTGGCCTCGGCCCTTGGCCGGCCGAGCGCGGCGTTCGGCCCGATGTACGTCACATTCGACGGCACCCGTCGCGCGGCCCGCCTGCCGGGACCGCCATACCAATTCGTATCCAGGATCGTCTCGGTCGACGCGCCGCCGGGGGCGATGCGGGTGGGCGCCCGGGCGGTCGCTGAATACGACGTGCCACCGGACGCTTGGTATTGGCAGGCCAACGGCTACCCGGTGATGCCGGTGTCGGTGCTGATGGAGGTCGCACTGCAGCCGTGCGGCTGGCTGGCCTCCTACGCGGGCTGCGCGTTGTCCACCACGGAGGACGTGCTTTTCCGCAACCTCGATGGCACCGCCACCGTACTGGCCGAGGTGACACCGATGACCGGGATCGTGCGGACGACGGCCACCCTCCGCGACATCTCTACGCACGCCGGTATGATCGTCGTCGCGTTCGATGTGGAGTCCGACGCGGCCGGTAAGCAGATTCTGTCCGCATCGACAGTGTTCGGGTTCTTCCCGCGGCGCGCCTTCACCGATCAGGTCGGGCTACCGGCAACGGATGAGGAACGCGCCGGTCTGGCCGCCGCCGATGATCCGGTGATCGACGCGGACACACTGCCCCCGTCCGAACCGACACTGCGCATGTGGGACCGGATAACCGGGTACTACCCGAATGGCGGCCCCGCAGGGCTCGGCCGAATCGTCGCGGTCAAGCAGATCACCGGTGGTGAATGGTACTTCCGCGCGCATTTCTTCCAGGACCCGGTGCAACCGGGCTCACTCGGTGTCGAAGCCATGGTCCGGTTGCTGCAGTTCGTGCTCCGGGACAGCGGCCTGGCTGCCGGAATGCGCTTCGAGTCGGTAGCCCTCGGTGAACGTCTGTCCTGGAAGTACCGCGGGCAGGTCACCCCGGACAATGAACTCGTGACGATCGAGCTCACGGTGACCCGCATCGAGCGGACCGGCGCCACCTGCCTTGCCGTCGCGGACGCCGGACTGTGGGTCGACGGGACCAAGATCTACCGGGTTCCGAATCTGTCGGTCCGGTTGGTGGCGGCGGATCCATACTCGACGGAGGAGGTTCTCGACCCGATCGTCGACGACTGGGTGTCAGACCACCGTCCTACCTGGACTGTGCCCGCACTTCCGCTCATGTCGACCATGGACAGAATCGTCGCGGCGGGTCGTCGGGTGGGAACCGTAGCCGCGCTGCGCGAACTGCGGCTGCAGCGGTGGACTCCGGTGCCGGGCCCGACGACGTTGCGCACCGAGGTGAAGCGGACCGGCGAGGGATTCGCCGTGACGACCTCGGTGTGGCGTGCGGTGAGGGATCCGCGTCTGTCCAGATTCGAGCCGACTGCTACCGCGATTCTCGTCCTATCCCACACGGCGCCCCGGCCGGACCCGTGGCCGGACCCCGCCGACCTGCAGCCCGAACCTGATCCGTACGCCTCGGGCACGCTGAGCCACGGCCCACGTTTCCGGTATCTCGTCTCGCTGCGCTCGGGTGCGACGGCGGCGGTCGGCATTCTGGATGCGGCCCGCGGTAGCGTTCCTCGCGGCGAGCTACATCAGGGGCTCCTCGACGCGTGCACCCACGTCATTCCGCACGCCGAACTCTGGCGCTGGTCGCCGGACATTCATCGCGGTCACGTCGGATACCCGCACCGCATCACGGTGCTCGACCTGTACGAGTCCCTGCCGGAACACGGCACCGTGACCGTCCGAGCCCGTTTCGCCGGATTCGAGGCCGACGACCCTATACATCCCGCCTTCGACGTGCAGGTATGTCGGGACGACCGGGTCCTCGTCGCATTCCATCTGGTCGACGCGCTCGTACCGACCGGGCCCATGGCGGCACTTGATCATGCGCAGCGCCGGGCATTCCTGCGTGACCGGGTGTTCGTCGCCGGCGCCGGTCTCTCCCGAACCGACAATGGGGTGACCCGATTGACTCGTGCCCAGGTGGACGAGCTCGACTGGCTCCCCGGCACCGTCGCCGAGATCTACGCCCTCAGCGGTACGGACCGACTTGCGCAGATCGCGATGAAAGACCATATCGGCCGTCGGCTCGGCGTCCACCCCAGCAAGATCCACGCTGACGTCGGCGGATCCCGTGCCCGTTTCGGTGACAGCGAATATCCGTTGACGGTAACCGTCCTGGGCACGTCCGTGGAAGTTCGAGACGCATGAGGCCTGTCGGAAAAGCAGGCCAGGGCCGATGAAATATCGATCTCGACTGTGGTAGTCCGGCGCCGACGGCACAGCCGAAGGCATCGAAGCTCCTGGTGAATGTTTCTGCGCCGCTTCGATATCGAGACTGTATGGTGATCTCCTAGCGCCAACAGCGTGTCCGAGGTTCGACGTGTGCGGACACTTCGCCGACCGGGCATACGCGGTGGAGATCCAGTGGTCCCCGCTCGTCCCGACTACTGGTAGCAGTAGGAGTCGGAGGACGCGTCGCCGCCCTGGAGGCGCACCTGGTGCACCCGCAGACCTCGAAAGTCCTCGTCGTGCGGGAAGAACGACTCGTCGATGGTCATTCCGCCGTCGGGATCGATGCGCATCACGGCCATCCAGGCGCCAACCCCATCTGGGTAGAACTGGTCGTCCCACGCGCCATAGAGCGAATTGGTGAGGTAGACCCGCCGACCGTTACGGCTGATCTCGACCATCTGGGGGCCGCCGGCAAGCGGCTGGTTCGGCGCGGCCGGGTGGGCGGCGCGGCCCACGATTCCGCCGAGCCGGACCGACCCGGTCTCTTTCGGGTCGGCCGGGTCGCGCACGTCGAACTGCTTCAGCTCCCCGGTACCCCAGCACGAGACGTAGAGGTATGCGTCGTCGACCGACAGGTCGATGTCGGTGACCAGCGGCGGCACCGCGCCGAACGGTTTCAGTGCCGGCGGCAGCAGATCGGGATCGGCCGGCTCGGCCGGGATGGTGATCACCTTGTCGACCGCCCACACGCCGCCATCGCGGTGCCAACGCCACACGGAGGCCGACAGATCCTCGGTCGAGATCACCACGCCGACGAACCCCCAAGCGGCGTCCGGATCGTGTGACGGGCGCAGCTCGAGTGCCATCTGGTATTGCTCGCCGAGATCGATCCGCTGCTGGTGCCGACCGGCGCTGAGGTCCCAGAAGTGGATCGCGTGGCCGTACTTGTTGGCCAGCAACAGCTCCGGGTTCAGCCCGTCCTCGATCATGGCTGGGGTGCCCCACTCGCTGCTGATCAGCGTGTTCTGGTTGAGATGCCACCAGGCGTCGTACGCGAGGTATTGCGGCCCACGGTCGGTCTCCCATTGCCGCAGCACATCGAACGTGCCGTGATCGAGCAGCGCGATCCCGCCCGGCCCGTCCGATCCGTCGGCCCCGCCGAGGCAGGTCATGAACACACCGTCCGGCCCGCAGTGCAGCGTGTGTGGACGGGAGTAGCCGGCCTTGGCCGCGAGCTCGGAGCTGTCCACGATCTTGGACAGGGTGGGCTGGCGTGGGTCGGGCTGGGTGTCGAACACGTACAGGCGCGACGAGCGCAGACCCGGCACGATCAGGTACCGCCGAGCCAGCCCCTCAATCTGGTGGCCCTCATGCTTCAGCGCGCTGCTGCAGGCGTTCCAGCCGAAATGGTGCAGCTCGTTGCCCAGGTGGGGTACCTCGGTCCAGCCCACCACCAGGCCGTAGGTGGCCGAGCCCGGATCCACATCGATTACTGACAGCGCATCTGGCTTCTGTGCCGCGCGGTCGAACGCAACAACGTATGCGAGCCGCTCCGGTGGCGCGGCCGCCGCCTCCGCTGCGCTCCGATAGAAGGTCGGGTCCAAGTCTGAGTGATGCATTTCCAGCCTCCTTCATGCCGATAGGCGGAAACCCACGCACCTCGCGTGCCGTATGGCGCGGGCAGGCAATAACCAGTCTCGGCCTATCGACGCAGATCCACCAGCTACCGCCGGCGCGGCGGCAGAGTGCGCGGTAGGGCGCAGTTCTGTCGAAGAGCGTTGACCGGAGAATCTGGATGCATCGTCACCGTGCAGCCCACGGATTGCCTTACCCATGTCCGGGTGGGGGCTGACCTCCGGCACCGGGCCCGACCGCTTCGCGTTCACTCTCTGCCTGATCATGAACAACCTCAGCCCGTCAGCCTGACAGGTTCTCCAGCCGGTCCAGGATGCAGGCCAGCGTGCACGGCGTACCGGTAGACGCCCCGGCCGGTGCACCACCACTAAGGGGACTCGAACACTGACCCCCACTCAGGAGTTCGTGATCCCTTCGCCCACCACGATGGCGCTTCAGCCCTGCCTTGCCGCGGCGAGCGGCTCGGGGATCGTGCGGAACGTGTAGGGGGCAACTACGCGAACGCAATAAAATCGCAAGCCATTGAACTGCGGTTTTGTAGTGTTCTGGGGACAGAACGCGACAGCGCACGGAATGGAAATCGACACCGAAACCTGGCCCACCACAATGTTTCGCGTCACGGCCGACCGACAGCGGGTGCATCCAGGCGTCGCATTTCCTTCACCAGGCAATCTCCTCTTTCGGCTCCGCGATCGCTAGGGGTGAGATCGGTTTCCTGATTCGTGGGTCCGGGGGTCCTTCCCTTCACCGGCCGGTGGTGTGATGCTGGATCATGTCCACCACCTCCGAGCAGGAGACCCGCCATGGCCACCAAGGCGCTGCTGGTCCGACTCGAAGCCGAACCCAGGCGCAGGTGTAACCCATCATGAACGCTGCGGATATCGGGGTCGTCGGGGCGGGCATCGTCGGGCTGTCCACCGCCTACGCACTGCTGAGCGCGGGCGAGTCGGTCCGGGTGTACGAACGGGGGTTGCCGGGCAATGCCCAGTCCGGCGGTGAAGCCAGAATTTTTCGCCATGCCCACGACGACCCCCGGCTAGTGGCATTCGCGCGGGACAGCCGTGCTATCTGGGACCAATGGGCGCAGCAGCTGGGCAGAGAGCTGATCTCGGCTGACGGCGTGGTCGCGATCGGTGCCAGCGTTGAGCAGCGGCTGGCGATCCTGGAACGGGTCGGTGGGGTGCGGGCACGTCGCATCGAGCCCGACGAACTGGCGCAGCGGATGCCGCTGTTGGCCGCCTACGAGGGTCCTGCGATGCTCGATGAGGCGGGCGGGGCGATCCGGACGCGGGCCGCGATCGATGGGCTCGCCGCCTCGATCGGTGACGCTCTGGTGGTTGACGAGGTGCTATCGGTAGCGCCCACCGGGCGAGGCACCATCGAGGTCCAGACCGGCGGCGCACGGGTCGAACACGCAGCCGTGGTGGTGTGCGCGGGCCAGGGAACCGCACGGCTGGCACGCGGAGTGGGGATATCGCTTCCGGTGCGCTCGGCAGCGCACGTGCGGGTCACCTTCGATGTGCGCGAGCGGTTTCAGCGACTCGCATGCCTGCAGGACAGCAGCGGCGAATTCGGTGAGACCGGCATTTACGCCGCGACGATGCCCGGCAACCGGCAGTACGCCGTGGGACTCAGTGAGACCCTCGAATTGCGCGACGACGGCAGCTTTCTCCAGCCGGCCCAGCTCGCCGCGCTGGCCGACCGGGCCGGTAACTACGTGCGCCGGGCTCTGCCCGGGCTGGATCCCGAGCCGGTGGACTACCGCCACTGCTGGGTGACCGACCTGCCCTGGAGTGAGGACGGAGTGGCGATCTGGGAGGCCGACGGCATCTACTTCATCGCCGGTCACAATCTGTTCAAGCAGGCCCCCGGGCTCGGCCGAGCGCTCGCGCAGGCGGCCCTCGGCGCGGAGCTGGCCGTCGAACTGCGTCCTGAGTCGACCCTTGGCCGACCGGTGCTCTCGGCGTGAGTAGACACGACCCCCGAACATGGAAAACTGAGGAACCTCTGCATGTGCTCCTCAGCAGAACGTCGGAAGCTAGGCGGTGCTTACGTCAGTGGAGTCGTTCTCACCGTACGGATCCCGCTATGCCGGTGCCTATCTGCGGGCGCCGCCACAGCTCCCATGCGAGTCGCAGGACTCCGATCGCGGTAAGCACGGTCAGCGACAAGAAGGCGGGGACGGAAATCGCCACCGGAAAGACGAGGAGGGCCGCGGCGGCGGTGAGGAGCCGATCGCGGGTGAGCCGACGGTGGTCACGCCATCGGTAGGCCACCTCGCCGGCGTAGAACAGTGCCACCCCACCGGTGAGGGCGAGAGCGGCCAGCGGCGCCAGCGGCTCATCGATGTGTTCCACCGAAACCCGGGCCCCGAGGGCGAAGAAGACAATCCCCGCGACGAGCGGCAGGTGCAGGTAGCTGTAGGCGTCGCGCGCCAACCGTACCCGATCGACACCGGATGTTCGCCGCATACGTTCTTCGGCGCCTGCGGTGAGGCCGAAGTAGGTCCACCACAGCGTGGCCGAGATCAGCACCCCGAGAACCACGGCCCCGAGGACACCGGGATGGCGCAGGTCTCCGGTTGCCCCCGCCCCCATCGCGACGATCGTCTCGCCCAGGGCGATGATGATGACCGAACCGTGGCGCTCGATGAAATACGAGGGTACGACCCGAAATCCGCGGATTCCTGCTATCAGTGGACTGCCGAAGTCGACCGCCGCCGCCGCGAGCCACAGCAACTCACGATAGGGGGAGGCCACAAAAGCAGCGGCAACGATCAAGACCGGCCCGACGACCAGGCCCGGCGCCAGTCGGCGGATCGCCGACGCCAATCCATCCTCCTCTCGGGATGACGAGGCGAGGAACATCCCGACGTTGATGAGACGGACGGCAAGCAATGCGAGCCCGAAAACGAGGGCCCCGGTGGTGAATGCGGTCGGCAGTGCGATCGCCGCGATGAGCATCGCCGCCATCGCGACGATGATCAACGTCGTGTACGTCACCCGCGCCGTGTCGAACGTGTTGGTCAGCCAGGCGTAGCACACCCACGCCCACCACAGCGCAAGCAGAGCGAGCACACCCCGGCCGAAACCCTGCCAGGAGATGTCACTGAGCATCAGGTGGGTGACCTGCGACATCGCGAACACGAAGGTGAGGTCGAAGAACAACTCCAGGTTGCCCACCGACCGCCCATTCGACTCCTGCGACCCGTCGGTGTAGGGCTCGCGGCCTGCGGATCCCCCGGCGGCGTTGCCGTCGTCGACCGTCATCGCCGACCAGTGGTCATGATCATCGCCCCTTGCTATTCACCAGTGACGTTGTTCTCCGATATCACCTCCTCGGGGGTGACCCGCACCAGCAGCATCCCCTCGCCCGCATGGAGCCGACCGTACTCCTGCGCTCGCTCCGCCCCGACGTAGCGGGTGGAGCGACGGAGACGGCCGCCCGGATGCGGACCAATCGGTTTTCTTGCGTCAAGATCCTGGCAGGATCCGGCTGGTCACATGGTTGATGCCACGGCCGGGGAATCACCTGAAAGCGCTCGGTGAATGCCGCTGAGCGTGCCATCACGGCGCGGGTTCAGCTGTTCTCGGAAGGGTTGAGGGTCTTTCCGGCGAGGTAGCTCAGGTGGATGGGCAGGGGTTTCATGGCGGCGGCGGAGACCTTGTTGACGGCGCCGGGCACACACACGGGCTTGCCCTTCATCACGGCGGCCCACCCTTCGGTGACGACTGCTCCGGGCTGCTGCCAGAGGATCCGGGGCAGATGGTCGGCTTGGTCGCGAGTGCCCATGACATCGTGGAGCTCGGTGTGAGTGAAGCCGGGGCACAGGGCGGTGACGTGGATGCCGTGGGGTTTGAGTTCCATGTCGAGGGCTTGTGAGACGTTGAGCACGTAGGCCTTGATGCCGGTGTAGAGCAGGCTGGCCGCGGGTGGGGCGAACGCGGCGACCGAGGACAGATTGACGATGCGGCCCCAGTGGCGTTTCTTCATGCCGGGGACGACCCGGCGAACGCGGTTTTACCCGACAGGCCCGCGTTGTTGATCAGGACGTCGATCTCGAGGCCCTGTTGGTCGGCGTGGTTCACAATCGCGGCGGGTGCGGCGGGGTCGATGAGGTCGGCGGCGAGCACCTCGCAGCGCACGTCGTGCCGTTCGGTCAACTGCGCGGCGAGTTGCTGTTACCACGGCGAACAGATTCGGCTGGGCCAGCAGGGTTGCGGTGTACTCGCCGTCCAGATCGCTGATCGCCGGGCCTTCCAGGTTCCTGGGCAAGCAGGCCGCTGGTCGCCAATCGGCGCAGCTCGGCGGCCACGTCGTCGTTGTCGGCACCTAAGGGATCCCGCCTCATCTCTTGATTTCTTGAATGATCATCAAGAAGGGTAACGGCTTCTTGACTGGCGTTCAAGAAAGCTTTACCGTTGCCGCACGATCTTCTTGGACGACGCCCAAGAAGAACTGCAACGAGGCGGAAAAGGGCACACGGTATGACGAGCGGCGGGCCGGATCAGCACGAGGGAACAGCGGTACAGCGACGTGAGGTCGCCTTCGCGTCCGGGACGGACACGTGCGCGGCATGGCTGTACACCCCGCCCGACTCGCCGGGACGGCGGCCCGTGGTGATCATGGGGCACGGGCTGGGAGCGGTGCGTGAGATGCGACTCGATGCCTATGCTGAACGGTTCACCGCGGCGGGCTGGTCGGTGCTGGTGTTCGACTACCGTCATCTCGGCGCGAGCGGCGGCTACCCACGCCAACTGCTCGATATCGGCAAGCAACGCGCCGACTGGCATGCCGCTCTGAAGTTCGCTCGCTCCTTACCTGACGTCGACGCGGATCGAATTGCTTTGTGGGGTAGCTCTTTCGGTGGTGGGCATGTTCTTCAAGTCGCCTCCGAAGACACCGGGGTGGCGGCGGTCGTCGCGCAGTGCCCCTTCACCGACGGACCCGCGTCACTGCGTTCGCGCGTGCGCATCGCGCCGCTCAGCGCCCCGGCGCTGTTCGCGGTAGCCATCCTCGACACGGTCGGGTCATGGTTCGGCGCGAAACCGATCCTGCTACCCATGGCGGGCACCCCGTGGATGCCCGCGTTCGTCGCCTCACCCGACGCCCTGGCCGGCGCTTCGGCGCTCCTACCGGCAAGGACCCGGCTCTCGCGGCGCACCAGCGCATTGCTCGAGCGGTTGCCGTCCCTGCGCGCTCGGATATCGCCGAACATCGAGCCGACCCTCGACGACGGCAGCGAAGAACCCGCGAGCACCGTCGGTCGCGACACCATATGGGGTGTGCTGTATGGCCCGAACGGCGATTTCGACGCCGCCAACGCGCTGGCCGCGCGCCTGGCTCTGCATCTTCCGCGGTATCGACCCGGTCGTGCTCTGGCCCGCTCCAGCACACCGACCCTGCTGTGCGTCTGCGACGATGACGTGGCCGCCCCCGCGAGCACCACGATGCGCTTGGGCCACGGGCTGGCGCATGTCCAGATCCGAAGCTATCCGTGTGACCACTTCGGCATCTACGTGGGCGATCGCTTCGAGGACGCTGTCCGCGACCAGATCCGTTTCCTGACAACTCGATTCGCGGCCACGCGCACCCGCTAACGGCGACCTGCACGCTGTCGTTCCGCGCGCCGGAGGGAAGTCAGCGGGCAGCCGCAGCGCTGTCCTGGGCGCGATGCAGCAATGCCTCGATCACCGCGCGCTTGGCCGATTCGGGCATCGGGTGGGTCAGCAAACCCTCGACCACGAACACCCCGATCGTGACCAGGGGATCCACCTCGCCGGCAGGCACCCCCAACTCGATCAGGTCGGTCCGGAACAACCCCTCCGCCAACACGTGAAACTGCTCGTGCCATTCATCGACGGCCGCGGACTCTTTCGCTCGTGCGTGGACCGTGCTCACCAACCGGCCCAGCTGCTCCAATTGCCCGACCAGCCACAACAATCGATCCGCCACCCCTGAGTCGAGCAGTGAGCCGTAGGCGGCCATCGAATCCGCCAGCACCGCGTCCAGCACCGCGATCAGCACCGCGTCCTTGTCCTGGAAGTACCAGTACAAGGTGTTCGACACCACCCCGGAGTCCCGGGCGATCCGCGCCATCGATGCCGCGTCGTAGCCTTCCTCGACGAACAACCGCCGTGCAGCGGCCACAATCTCCGCACGCTTCTCTTCTCGATCACGTGGCCGTCTGTTCCGAGGCATCTCCAGTCCTGACTCATCATCTGACGTTGACCCAACCTTATCTTGGACAGTCCCCAAGACAACGCCACCGCCCGATGCCCCGGAACGTCCTGTACTGCCGCTGGGGGCTCGTTGGCCGACTGTTCGAAATCTGGCTCGGATCGATTGGGTGATCCGGACCTCGCCCGCAGCCACGGGGCTGCGGCGGGGTAGTCGTACGGGGGTCGCGGCTCCCGACCTCATCGCTGGGTAGGCCCGGGGCGCGGTGGCGGGATTGCTCCTGCTTCGTTTCCCCGGACCTCTCGCCGAACCGGCCGTGCGCCTCTCGACGCAACGGGCTCTCCACGGTTTCTGCCGTCAGGCTGGTTGAAGTGTCGCCCATCGGTTGGGGATCACGCTTCACCGTGTTCAGCGCCAACCCCAGCCGCCGTGAGCAGTCCAGCAGCCCGACGCCCTGATCGAGCAGATCGTGCGCCGCATGCCAGCGTTGCAACGTGGTGGTTTCCCGAACCAGTGTCTGTCCCCGGCGCCGCAACGGTGAGAACATCACCGAGCCGGGCATTCCGGAGTCGTTCAAGGTGCTGCTGAAGGAACTTCAGTCGCTGTGCCTCAACGTCGAGGTGTTGTCCTCTGACGGTGCCGCGATCGAGTTGCGTGAGGGCGAGGACCTGGAGCGCGCCGCGGCGAACCTGGGTATCACCCTGTCCCGCAAGGAATCCGCATCCGTAGACGATCTGCCGAGCTGATCGGAGCAGTCGGTACCGACCGGTGTGCCTGGGCATGGCGCTGTCGCGACAGTCCGTGCCCGGTGCACCCGATACGCGCCGCAGGGACTCGGGCTGCCACCGGCTCAGCGGGGATCGATGGTCCGGTGCTGCCGAGCTGCACCCCGGTACGGGGCGGCACAGACGAGTTCGGCGAAATTTCATGACGAGTCAACGCGCGATCTTGTGGGGGAGGCGGCGAGTTCTTATGATCATCCGACCAGCGTGAGAGGAGTGTCCCATGACACACTATCCAGAGTCCTTCGATGCCCAGCTCGACGGGGCGGGTCCGGCCGAGTCCGTATTGTCGATAAAGAAGATTCGGCAGCTCAGTACCAAGCCTACGACGCGCTACATCGATTCGGATGTCCGGTTGAAGAAGGACATCGAGACAGCTTGATACAGAAGCCGTCTGATACGCGGGAGGGATGCGCACCGTCAAGGCTTCCGTCGTGGCTGGAGTCATCCCTCCCGCGTCTCGAACCGCTCACTGACGAGCAAGCTTTCGTCGCTGTGCAAGGAATCCGCGCGATCAGCTGGAAGTGGCGATTTTGGTCGGCGGTGCGCAGGCCGTATCTGCTCGCGGGCCTTGGCCGGCGGCACTACGGGGTGGCCGCGCAAGATGTGGACGACCAGCTGAGCGTCACCATTCCCGACATCGTCATCTGCAGCCGTGGAAACCGTTGCCCTCGGCACGGCGGCGCGGGCGGCGAATGCACCGGACGACTCAAGGTGAAATACGACCTGGTCGTACTGGTCGTGATGGCCGCGGCCCGGCACCTCAACACTACGACAACGGGCGACCGGGTGGACGCGCTGAGTAACGTACCTCAAGCCCCGTCACCCGCAGTTGAGAAATACTGCTATCACACGATCGCCGCGATCCACCGGGCCACAGCGCTGAGCGGGTGACGTGTGACTGTCGAGAGTTCGTCACGCACCGTCCTGGTGTGCATGCCGTGGCACGAGCTGACCCGCCCCTCGCTCGCACTCGGCCTGTTGAGGGCGAGTTGCCTGGCGCACGGCGTGGCCGAACCCGCCGCTTACCACGCCAATATCCACTGGGCCGAAGTGCTGCTGGCCGCCGGGTTGACCGTGCGGGACTATCTCCGGGTCTCTGATGCCGGGTTTGTGCACGCTCTCGGCGAATGGGTCTTCGCCGGTGCGTTGAACGGCCATGACTTCGGGATCGAGCGGATGGCGGACTACGCCCGGCGGCACCGGATCGATCTCGATCCGATCTCCCGAATGCGGGACCTCGCGGACGATTTCGTCTCCTCGGTTACCGAAGCGGTGCTGGCCATGGAACCACAAATCGTCGGGTTCACCTCCACCTTCAGTCAGAGCGTGCCGAGCCTGGCTGTGGCGAAGCGGATCAAGCAGCGTGCACCGGAAGTTCGTACCCTCTTCGGCGGCTACAATTGCGACGGAATCATGGGAGTCACCCTGCACCGGGAATTCGAATTCGTCGACCTGGTACTGCGCGGCGAATCCGACGAGACCTTTCCAAAACTGCTCGGCGCACTCTGTTCGGACTCTGGCGAACTAGGCTCGATTGCCGGACTGTGCTGGCGGGACGCCGACGGCAAGCAGCAGGTGAACGATCAGAGAAGTTCCCCCGTCGGTCCCGCCGGTATGCACGTCCCATCGTTCGACGATTGGTTTCGGACCTACGAGAACAGTGTGATCAGTGAGGTCACCGAGCCGGAGTTGGTGCTGGAAAGTTCGCGTGGCTGCTGGTGGGGCGAGAAGCATCATTGCACCTTCTGCGGACTGAACGGGTCGACCATGATGTACCGGGCGAAAGAACCGTCCCGTTTCGTCGCCGAACTCGACCACCTGGTGCGCAAGCACCGCACCTTGGACATCACCGTGGTCGACAATATTCTCGATGTCTCCTACCTGCGTACCGCGCTCCCGGAGATTGCCGCGATGGACGTCGATCTGCGACTGCACTACGAGATCAAGGCGAATATCACCGCGGAACAGGCGGCCACTCTGCGGGCGGCGAAGGTGTGGAGTGTGCAGCCGGGAATCGAATCTCTTGTCGACGACGTGTTGCGGAGAATGGACAAAGGCATAGGCGGAGTGCGGAATGTGCGCGCCTTGCGGGACTTGGAAACCGAGGGCATCACCGTCGGGTGGAACTGGCTGTACGGATTTCCCGGCGAACGCGAGGACGACTATCGCAGGATAGTCGAGCAGATTCCCGCGCTGGTGCACCTTCAGCCGCCCGGCGGAACGGGACGGATCTTCCTCGAACGGTTCTCGCCGAATTTCGACGATCCGGCCCTCGGCTTCACCGAAAGGGCTCCCGCCGAGCGATATCAGGCGGTGTACGACCTCGATCAGCGGGTGCTTGCCGACCTCGTCTACGAATTCGACACTCCGGACCAGGGGATCACCGAAGAGCAGGTTGCCCCGCTGAACGCCGCGATCGCTCTGTGGCAAGAGCGCTACCCGCGGAGCTCCCTGCTTCGTAAAGATATCGACGACATGCTGATCATCAGGGACCGCCGGTTCGGCTGGGCAGCGCAGGACTACGTGTTCGCCGATCCGAGGGAGCGGGAAGCCTGGGCCGAACTCGAGCATGGCCGCACCGTCCCGGCGTTGCACCGCAATCTCGCCTCTGCTGGGTTCGGCTGGGGCGAGGCGGAACTGCAGGAATGGCTCGCCACACAACTGGCGAACGGACTGGTGTTCACTGAGGGCGGACGTTGGCTTGCATTGGCGACGACGCCGGGTGGGATCGAACGCTCGATCGTACGGCGGGAACAACCGGAGCCGGTGCTGGTGCGCATCGAGGCGCCGACATGACCCAACCACTGGTTCGATGGCCGGAAACCGTTCTCGCCGACCTCACGAACCCGGCCGCGACGGTCGCCGCCGCGGCGGGGCTCGGGCAGGTCCTCGTTATCGCCGAACCGGTGCGATTCGGTGGTGCGGCGGAGGATTTCGCCGTGCTGCGAGTGCTGGGTACGGCGATGGAGGCCGGTGTACGGGTCGACTGGTCACTCGCCTCGGCGGGTCCGTACGGACTGGACGACGTTGTGCATCTGCCACCCCCCGCGCGAGCGGATGGCCGTACCACTGAAGAGGCGCTGGCGCGATGGCGGGAACGCCACCAGGTCGGCCTGTGTTGTTACCGGTACGGTCCCGATTTCGTGGCCATCAGAGATCTTCGCCGAGCCGAGGCGAGCTTTCGCGCCACCCTCGACGAGCCGCACACCAGCCGCTTCCGGGCTCTGGCCGCGGCAACCCGTATCGATGAATTGACCCGCGACGAATTGAGGCTGTTGACCGATTTGCGGGACAACGGCCTGGCCATCATCAAGGGTACGCATTTCCTGTTGTCGCCGTATCGAGTCCGTACCTTCCCCATTCCGTGTACCGCCTTCTGAATCAACGACACATCAAGTCCTGCGGGGAAGCGCATTTCCCTGCTTTCGGGGCCCGAGGATCGGGCCGGGCAGCTTTGCGTGCGAAATCGTTTCACTCCTATGGGCGTGTGTGGGTGCCAACCGGCCAAGGCTCGACAGCGCACGGCGGCCCGCACTGGGACGTGCAAGAGGAGAACGGTGGTTATACGAACGTGTATCCAGGCGGGAAGTCGCGATGAACGGCACCGGCACCGTGGTCATCGAGGCCACCGACGTCACCTACTACTCGCCGCAAGAGGAGGCGGCGTTCTTCGGGTGGCTCGACAAGATCTCCTGTATCGAGTCCTACCAAGGACGGGTGCGCACCTTGTACCTCACCGTAGATCTCGACGCGGTCGATGAAGACGGGTTGCGCGAGATCGTAGCGCTCTACCGCAGGTACAACATCGATCTGAAGGAATTACGGGTCCTCGACGCGGACCGGGTCGGCCCCTGGTTCAGCGACTCCGATCGCTGGTGGCACGCGGAAGTCTTCGGATAGCAGCCCGATCCAGTTTTCGGTTCCGACCACCTTCTGTGCCGGGCGGTTGTCGACGGCGCACCATTCCCACGAAGAGACACCGTCGTTGGGCCTTCACGCCAGGGGCAGGACCTGTCGTCGACGAAGCAAGTGTGCGTAGTGGTCCACTCCCCCTCCGGACACGTTTTGTCACGCATCCTCTGCAAATTTGCAGAGGATGCGTTTACTTTAGGGCCTCCGAATGTGGGACGAACTATTCGACGAGATGGGATGCGACCGGGATCGAGCGCTGCCGCTGTTCTACGTTTCCAGCGAGCCCGAGCCAGTGAACTGCTTGGCCTGCTGCTCGACGACATCGACAGGGGTGGACAGCGAATCTGGGTGGTCGAGGCGCTGAGCGCCGACTGCACGACGTGCACGTCCTGGGCTGCGGCGGTGGAGCTTCCGGCGCGCGACCGCGAGGAAGTGCTCGACCTGCCTGAACTCCATCGCGGCATCCTGGTGTTCGGCCCACGGCAACTCACCCGACGCTGTGTGGGCTGCCCGGGACCGGGCAGCCCACACAAACGGTCAGGCCGGGGCGGCGGCCATCTCGGTAGTGGTCTGCGGGACGGCCGGGTCGCGCAGGGTGCGGAACAGCAGCCAGCTGAGCACGGGCATCACAACCAGCGGGATCAACGCGACCTGCAGGGAGGTGGCATCGGCGAGGCGGCCGAGCACCGGGCTGGCCAAGCCGCCGATGGAGACGGTGAGCCCGAGGGTGACGCCACTGGCGGTGCCGACCCGCGAGGGCAGATAGTCCTGGCCCAGGGTCACCTGCAGCGAGAACGGCACATACAACCCGACCGAGGTCAACGCCACGAACAGGAACACACCCGGGCCCGGCACCCACACCACCCCGGCGATCGCCACCGCGGTCAGCACATACGACCACCTCGACACCGTCACCCGATCCCAGCGCTTCGCCAGATACCCGCCCAGCACCGACCCGACCACGCCGCCGAGGTAGAGCACGAACAACGCCACCGTACCCGCGGCCGAGCTCCCGCCCATACGCCCGCTGATGTAGAGGGAGATGAAGGTGCTCAACCCGACGAACGCGATCGAACGGAACACCACCGCCAGCGACATCCGAACGAACGAGGCGACATCGTCGTCCCCGGTCGGCGCGAACTCTTCGACCCCGACCACCTGGCGCTGCTGCAGGGCCCGCAGCACCGGCACCGTCACCGCCGCACCCGCCAGCGCCGGAGTCAACAGCCATGGCGTGCAGCTCAATCCGCCGGCCGCGACCGTGCCCGCGACCAGCAGCGGCGCCAGCGCGAACCCGATATTGCCGCCCGTAGCGAAATACGCCATCGCGGTGTGGCTACCGCGACTCGCGGCGCGCGCGACCCGGGCGGCTTCTGGGTGGTAGGCCGCTACCCCGATCCCCGAGACCGCGGCGAACACCAGGGCGAGTGCATAGGAGCCCGACAGTCCGGTGACCGCGATCCCGGCACCCCCGACCACGGTGGCGACCGGCAGCAGCCACGGCATCGACCACTTATCGGTCAACGCACCGAACAACGGCTGCACCACCGAGGACAGCAACGACGCCGCCAGCACGATCCCCGAAGCCGCGGCATAGGTGTAGGCGCGCTCGGCGACGAAGAACGGCACGAGCGCGGCGACCGCGCCCTGGTAGACATCGACACAGGCATGACCGCTGGAGAACAGAAAAATAGAAGTGTTTCGTCGCACGGACTCCATGCTCACCAGCCGAGCGCTGTCGCGCTTCCGATAAACTGACAGCCTGTAATGGAAATCCGCCATCAACCCGTCGCGCCGACCCGCGCCCAACTCCTCGCCCCCGGCGAGGAGATCGACGCCCACCGCCACGACGACCACCAGATCATCTACGCAGGCCACGGCGTTCTCTCGATCACTACCAGCGCCGGAACCTGGGTCGCACCCGGCACACACGGAATCTGGGTCCCCGCCGGCACCGTCCACGCCCACCGCGCCTACGGTGAACTGCACCTGCACATGCTCGGCCTGCCCACCACCGACACCCCCCTCGGCCTGACATCCCCCACCGTGCTGAGAGTCGAACCGCTACTGCGGGAACTGATCATCGCCTATACCCGCGACACCGGCGACAGCCCCGAACGCACCCGGCTGCGCGCGGTCCTGCTCGACCAGCTGCGCGCCTCACCCCAACAACCCCTGCACCTGCCCACCCCCACCACACCACTGCTGCGTGCGGTGTGCGGCATGCTGCTCGACAACCCCGGCGACACCCGCACCCTGACCGAACTCGGCCGCGATGTCGGCGCCAGCGACCGCACCCTGTCCCGACTGTTCCGCACCGACCTCGGCCTGACCTTCCCCCAATGGCGCACCCAACTACGCCTACACCACGCACTGATCCTGCTCGCCGACAAAACCCCCGTCACCACCGTCGCCCACCGCTGCGGCTGGGCCTCGGCCAGCGCCTTCATCGACACCTTCCGCAAAACATTCGGCCACACCCCCGGCGCTCACCCTCACCCTTGACCCTGTCGCCCCGGAAACACCACCTGGTCACAAATGGGCGGTTCATGAACTCTTCCAAGTGGCTGGCCTGTGACTCGCAGCGGTAGATGGCGCTGTCTTCGCAGCGTCAGATGGCGACGGTGGACGTGGTGTTCGCGCGGATTCGCCACGGCCCGCGCCCGGCTGCGAGGGATCGAGCGCGGAGCACCACCACGAAGATCTCCTACATGCTGTAGTAGATTTGTGCCCGCGTGGCTACAGTGAATCCTGTTGTACCGCAACACCCGAGGGAGGACTGTCGTGGGAAGGCAGAGATGTTTGCTTGTCGCCGAGATTTCCTGATCAGCGCTACCGCTACTTTGGCCGGTGTGCCGTGGCTGCGTGCGCAGAGCGGACCGGCGGGGGATACCTCAGCCCACATTCAGCCGGTCGATGAACCTCTGCTCGACGGAACCGAGCAGATTGCCATGCTGCTCTACCCACAGTGCACGGCGCTGGACTTCGTCGGTCCCCAGTATGCCTTCGGATGTCTCTCAGGCGCCACCGTGCACCAGATCGCAGTAACCATGGATCCGATAGTTACCGATACCGGAGTGACTCTGACGCCGACGGCGACCTTCGATCAATGCCCCCGTGATGTCGATGTGTTGTTCGTACCTGGCGGAACGAACGGAACGCTGGCCGCGATGCGCGACGACAACGTCGTTCGGTTCATCGCGGATCGCGGAGCAAGAGCGAGATGGGTCACCAGTGTCTGCACAGGTTCGCTGCTGCTGGGCGCGGCGGGTCTATTGCACGGTTACCGGGCCACATCACACTGGGCCGCACGCGATCTACTCGCCGATGCGGGCGCGATTCCAACCGATTCGCGCGTCGTCGTCGACCGCAATCGGGTCACTGGGGCCGGCGTCAGCGCGGGATTGGACCTCGGCTACGTCATCTTGTCGCTGCTGCGCGACCAGCGCTACGCGGAAACGGTGCAACTGATGGCCGAATACGCGCCGCAGCCACCGTTCGACGCGGGCTCTCCCAACACCGCCCCGCCGACGACGAGAACCATGGTGGAGGGAATGTTCACAGAATTCCGCACAGGTGTGAAGGACACATTGCGCTCCACGCGTTGACGAAATCTACTTCGGACAATCGGACGGTCAAGATAACGAAGTGCGCTGAAACAGTCAGTGCATCACCGCTGTTCAGATACCTCTGCGGGACTGCGGTAGCCGTGGATCTTGCGGGGTCGGTTGTTGAGCTCGTCGGCGATAGTGTCGAGGTCGGCTTGACTGAATCGGCGTAGGTCGGCGTTTTTGGGCAGTTATAGACGCAGTAGCCGATTGGTGTACTCGTTCGTGCCGCGTTGCCACGGGCTGCGGGGCTTGCACAGGCAGTTCGGCATCTTCGTGGCTGCGGTGATGGCTTTGTGGCCGGGCGATTTTCCGACCGCGATCCGAGCTCAGAGTGCGGCGCATCGGGATTGGGAGGCTGAGCAGATACCGTGTGTACCGATGTTCGAGATCGTGTGCACTGGCCTGGCTTGGGGTGTGGTGAGGATCGACGACTCGGGGTGTATCCACCGTCGTCAGCGCGTAACTCTTCGTGTCTGCAGAAGGACGACCGCCGATCGGCGGCTTTCCAAGGATGCGGGCCGGGTGATCGGTGATCTGAACCGCGTCAGAACCTGCGTTCGGCGGGGCGGAACGTCTCGCTCAGTCTGTCGTAGGCGTTGCGTACGTCGGCTGGGATGTCTTCTTGGATGATGTGGCCTTCGCGGGGGTACTCGTCCAGGCGTTTGATCTCGCCCATGGTGATGGCGACGATCGATTTCGGGTGCGGCGCGGTTGTCGCGTCGGGGCGGTTCCCGTATTTCATGTAGTTCTCGAGTGAGACATCAGCGGCGGGTATGGAGACGTGTTCGACGTCCGGGCACTGTTTGATGAGCGTGCCCCACACGCGGCGTGCGTGAAAGGGGGTACATACTCCGATTACGGAACTGACGTCGCGGCCGTGCTGCTCGAGCATCTGGACCGAGTAGACCGCGTTCTGGCCGGTGTTCTGCGCGAAGGGTTCCTCGATGATCTGTTTCGGATTGAGGTTCAGCTTCTCTGCGGCCAGCCGGAACTTGGCTGCCTCGCCCCGGTATCCGGAGAACACCACGGGCACATCACCAAGGCCACGGTCGCGGACCAGGTTCGCGATCACCGACGACCCGCCGATGTCACGGCTACCGAAGAAGATGATGCCCCCGTAGTTTCGTTCGGGATCGAACGCCCACTTGGGGTCGTGACGCAGATAATCCCACACGGTTCCCAGATCCGACATCGCTCGATCGGTGTCCACACCCCGATCCCGCAGTTCCTGCAACCATGTTGTGTAGGCGGCTTCGTTGCGTCCCCCGATGACCTGATCGTCGCGGATCAGAGCGCGCCCGGCTGAATTGATAGGTATCGCGCTGTGGTGGTCGGTGTGGAGCAGAACCCCAGCAGACTCCCGGGTCGCGCCCGCCAGGTCATGCCAGGATCTGCTGATGCCGGAGGCGCCGGTGGTCAGCGCTCGCGCAGTCCGCTCCGCGATCTCTCGTGCAGCGGCAGCTGCTGCCCCGGCGGCACCTGGCCCGAACGGCTCGGTCACCCTTTCCTTTCGTAGCCCCCACGAGCACAACCGACGCACGATGTTAAACGAGACGAATGCCCAGGAATGCTTGGGCGAGAACGGATTTGCGGACAGTGTTTTGGCCATCGAACGCCAAAGCGACACCCAGCCACCGGTGTCGCAGCCTGAAGCGGGCGCAGGATCTGGCCGAGGTCGTTGGCGATCAGAGCCTTCGAGATCGATTACGGCGCAAAGTATCCCAAATCAGCCGCCAAGATCGTTGATGACGCTGACGTGTTGCTGGAGTTCTATCGGTATCCGGCCGAGCACTCAGGCCGGTCCGGCGGCCCGGCAGGTCCGGCGAATACCCTGTAAGCCGGTGTGCGGGCGTTGCTAGGGTGAGGCGTGATCACTTGTGTCGTCGAGTATGTGATAGACGCGCGGAAGATCGATGCGTTCGAACGCTTCGCCAGACGGTGGATGGAATTGGTCGAGCGCCACGGTGGCACGCACCACGGCTACTTCCTTCCCGCCGAAGGCGCGAGTGACAAAGCCCTTGCGCTGTTCAGCTTCTCCAGCCTCGCCGCATATGAGCAGTACCGCGCGCATTTCGGCATCCACCCCGACTTCGTCGACGCGGACCGCATCAGGGATGAAAGCGGCTGCGTGCTCCGCTACGAGCGGACTTTTATGCGCCCGCTGCTACCCGGAAGCGCAGGTGCCTGACGGCCGCGTACCCGAATGGGTTCGGGGAAGGGGCCGGGGAGACCACTCGCCTGCCACGAGGCGCGCTGACCGAGCACGCAGCAGGCCGAAGGGCGCCGCCGAAAGCGAGTAGACAGCACCAACGTGTAGGTCCTCGCCGAATTATCGCAGCTAGAAAGAGCCGTTTCCAATCCGAGGCGTGCTGTGGAACGCGAGTATCCGGCTCGAGCACTATCAGCACGTGGCCGCCGTCGCCGAGCGCGGCGCGCTGGACGGATTGCTGTTCCCGGACATTCCCGTGCAGCAGCCGGGCATCGCCCGCGCCCCCGCCGCGACGCTCGACCCGATCCTGGCGACCTCGGCGCTGGCCGTGTCAATGCTGGAGCGGGGCGACTGGTCATGGAAAGCGCGGTGTACTTCAGCACCAGGTGATCTCGCAGTTCATGACCTCCTTCCTCGACCAGAACGGCGGTGCCGTGGATCGCGGCGTAGGTGTAGGGCCGCTCGGGCGGGTTGACCAGGACACTGACCCGCGCGTCGCGGCGCAGCGCGGAGAGCGCCGCAGGCAGTGTCGCGTCGGCGGCACCCGTTCGCCTGGTCCGATCACCCGGCCGCCCCCGGTCGGGCAAGTGCGCGGCGAGGCGTAGCCCAGGGCGAGAGCCGATCCGGACGGGTACGCCATCCGAGATCAGCGTACCGACAGTGCCGCGATCGGCCAGATCCTATCCCCCGGCGCCGGGCGGTGGAATCACCTGTGTGACTGGTACTTCCACCGGTAACCACTGCTGGTTTTGGGCGTCCCAGCCCAACACCTTTCCGTGCAGGGCAGGCTCGGTGGGGTCGAGGTCGAGCAGAGCCAGGCGCGCCTCGTCCGGGAGGTCGGCGGTGACCAGAATCGCCGCCGCATCCACGTTCTCGATGTCGAGCACGGTCACCACCTCGACGCCACTGTGGGATCGCCGTGCCCGCCGAAACCAGCGTTGGCGTAGCTTGGCCGGAAGCGCTGCCGCACCGTCTGAGGCACGCTCACCCAGCGCTTCGAGGAACGCCTTACCGAACACAGTCGCCGCGGGCGCAACCGCACCGAACGCAGCCGCTGACCACTGCAGCACGTCATGCGGCAGTGAGCCGATATTTACCGGCGGCGGGCCAGCTCCATATGATGGCTGCACGGCATCTCCGCTACCGGCGCGTCCCGGGTTCGAATGTGTTTGATCCACGGTGACCCCACCCCCATCACTTCAGTGCGCACGATAGTACGCCACTCGGCCTCTGCTCCATACGGTGCAATCCGACCCGTACCTAGATGGCGCCCGCGGCCACTTCCCCACGAGATATCGGCTTGACCAGGCCCGCAGCGGCGCCGTCAGAGCGCACTCAGACGGGGACCGTAAAGACAACGGCTCTGGCTCACGTCCGGTGGTGCGACGTGAAGGTCTGACGGCACGATGCCTCGATGGTGTGGTGAATGTTGCTGTCTGGCTTGTCTTCTCGGGCCTGTCGGCGCTGGTGATCGACGCTGTTGGAGATGAGGATTCGCGGATCGTTGGGCGGGCCTCGACGTCGACGCCATTATCGCTACGTTGCGATGTGCTGGGAAGGAGTCGCGTCCTGCCCGAGTTCGACTTCACGTGCCCCGATGTCGGGATGGCGAAGCAGCGTCTGTATCAGTCCGGTAGGCCCACCGAGACAGATCCAGTCGTCGTCCCACAGCCGCGACGCCAGCCAGCGGCGGTCGGCCGGAAAGATCAGGTCGGGCAGAGTACGGCCTTGATGCCAATTCACCGTACGCCAGGTAAGCGCCTGTTGCGGTCCTGCCTCGACCAGCACATAGGGCCAACTGGCATACAAGGTCACCCGGGGATCGTTCGCAGCGACGATGTCGTCGGCGCCGGTATCGAGGTATCCCAACCACCAACTCTGGTTCGGCGATTCGTCGCATAGGACCGACACAAGCGCTCGGTCCTGCGCTTGCCAGGCCGTGTGGTCGTCCTCCGGCACGACGATCGTGGCGTAGGCGTCGAAGACCGGCGGAATCGCCGAGGTGATGGTCATGCCGATCGACGTACCTTCGGCGATCCACGCGACTTCCGCGTCGGTTCCGATTCGACGGCCATCGCCGCCCGAGGCAGTGATATGCACTCACCGATTATCGCAGGCCCGCATGCAGCGGCCGCAGTCAACGAGGTCGATTTGGCAGCGACGAATTCGTCGCCCCGTCTCACCCCCCGGCCGACGACCTGCGAGTCGCTGACATCGCCGACCGCTGTTGTCGGCGCTCACCACCCCGATTACCGTCGGTGACCATACGCTGCGGGTGTCAGCGAGTATCGGGGCCGTCATCACGACGATATCGAACGCGCGGAGCGCAGCCCGACTCGACGCTGCCGGCCGCGCGCTCTACCCGCCCAAAACCAGAGGCAAAGATGTGCGAATGGGCGGGCACGGCAACTCCCATGATCCCGCCCAAAGGTGATGATCGATCTAGCCATCTCTGCTGCCACCGCCACGCGGTTTTCCGTTGCACCGCAACATGGTCCGCTCGACCAGCAGTGAGGAAGACGTCAGCGTCGCGGTACCTTGCCGTTGTTGGTGATACGGGTCCATCAGGATTGCTCCCTGCCACGCGGCCTCCCAGAGCCGACACGAATCCTGAACGCATGGGGCGGACGCCGCGAATGCTAGTGGTCACCGAACAGTCCTTGCCCGGCGGCATACGCCTCGAGGCGGTCCACCAGCTCGTGTGGGCGGCTCAGCGCGGGGGTGTGCCCGCCGTCGATCTCGTCTGGGGTGATGCCCAGGCGCTCCTGGGCGATGCGGCGAAGGAAACTGGTGGGGAACAGGTGGTCGTCGCGACAGATCAGGACTCGCGTGGGAACGCCGGGCCAGGTCCTGAGCGGCGACGGGTCCCCCATCCGTGCCTCGGACTGGGCGCGCGCCCGCTTCAGCGCCTCGGCGGCCAGCTCCGGTGGGACATCCTGATAGAAAAGAGCGATGGCATCGTCGTACCGGTCCCGAACCTCCTGGTTGTATCTCGTATGGGCCCAGTAGTCGGCGGGCGCCTCTTCCGGCGCGGGGATCATGGGAGCGACCAGGACGAGCAGTTCTACCGCCACCCGGTTGCAGACGAGCGGGGCTGTGAAGCCGCCGAACGATTGCCCGACCACAATCAGATCGGTCTGGTCCCCGATCGCGTCGGCGACGGTGTCCGCGTACTCAGGCAGGCCGGCCGAGTCCTCGTCGCATGGAAGGTCTGGTGCGATGGTGTCAAAGCCTCGCGCATGCAGTTCGGCCTCCACCAGGTGCCAGTACCAGCCGACATCGCCAGCGCCGTGGATGAAGACAAATGTGGTCACCCTGTCTCCTTCTGATGCTCAGACTCCGATCGGGACCGCCGAAGCCGCGGAGCTGTTCGCGGTGCCACCGCCCACGCCTCCGATGCTGACTCCTACTGGCCGTATGAGTAGCGAAGATCAGCGAACAGCAGCTGGTTGAGGCGGCGGCGCAGATGGCCGGTCTTGCTCTGGTCGGGGGCCCGATCTGAAGTCAGAAGCGTGAACCGCAGCAGCGTGTCCCCACCCTCGACCGCTGCCAGCTCGAAACGCACTAGGTCGTCGGGCCTGCTCGGCCACAGCGACGACCACACGACGGTGTTCGGTTCCTCGGCTTCGACCACCACCGGTTCGGATTCATCGGGCAGCAGGTTGAGCCAAGGTCGCGCACCCGACCTCCGGGGCTCGGTCAGCGACTGCCAGACTATGAACGGAGGTACCGGCAAGGTACGTGCCCGGGAGCCGAAATCGATCATATGAACAGCCTAAGGCGGGGCGTGCCGCGAAAGCCTTGCCCGGCAGATGATCAGCGGCCGGGATCGTGCCCCGGCAATCCAGCCGATCATGACGGCAAGTCGCATGGCCCCACACCCGACGCTCGTCGACAGTCTCCTGACTGGAGGGGTCCGCATAAAGGTCTAGATGACGGATTAGCGCGGCGCGCCGGTGTCATCGGACACTGCGGACGTCCCAAACCCACACGTCGTCGACTCGATGGGCGGGGAGATCCAGCAGCGCGGCGACGGTCTGCAGCAGCGCCTGGGGGGCGGGTTCGATCGACAGGACGAGCACGTCGGCTCGCCAGTACCGCAGATCGGCGCGGGAATTCCTCCACGGTCGCCGCCGATGGCAGGGCGCCACCGCCACGGCGGCAAAGCGCGACCAAGCGAGGATTCTGGGCGAATGCGGCGCGACAGTCGCTGCGATCGACGACAACGGCACGATGATGGGCGTGACCATGATGTCGCTCGATGACCACAGCGCCCTCACGCCCGAACGGCAGAGCTTAAAAGACAAGGCAGTTTCCTGGCTGGCCCCTCTGGGCCAACTTCGCGATGTGGGACAGGCCATCCTTCGGCTTGTCCCACGCTGGGTTGTCATTCGGTTTGGCTGCCGATCTAGCTTGAGTTTTAACCTCTGAGCTGGGTTTTTATCCTGTTCGGCGGGGTCGTGGCCCGGGGGGTTTGGATGGCTTCTGGTTGCTGGGTGTTT
>NZ_JBSGEZ010000050.1:0-58719 GCF_053603155.1 Nocardia sp. NPDC004260
GCGCGGCCTCCGGGTCGGCGTCGGGCACGATCTGGGTGGAACCATCGCATACCCACACCCCGGTCTGCGCGGCCGCGACTTGCATGACCGCCTTCCGAAAACCGGCGTCGCGGCGTCCGAAGGTGTCGTTTCGGCGGAAGCGGCGGGAGCCGTGATGACGCCCAAGGAGGCGGCCATTGCGGTCGCGGCGACGATTTTCGTTATTTTGGTGGACATAGTGCATCCTTTGGCTCGAGTGAAATTTAACCTGTGACTCACAGATTTCATGCTTCACCTATAGTCCGGTCGGCGCCAGTCAAGGAAATGTCAAGTTCCCCGGGGTTTCGTAACAGCACGATCACCAACGGTGCTCTTTTTGGGGCAGCGGAATTCGCTTCTACCCGAAAACATACCGGCAGCTTAATTTTTGCCTATACTTCCCGGGTGTTCGCGTTGATATGCGCTCGAATCGCATGCTTCCAATGGATATATGGTCTTCTTTGGTCGTGTCGTGGCGCGACGGTTTCGAATCTGATGAGTTCGAATCTGATGAGGTAGCCCCGATGGGCTGTACCCATTGGCTCAGTGCGGCACAGTGGCACTGGGTGACGCTATCGTTACATCGCCGACGCGAGTCGGGCCCGTAGTCCGCTCGCCAGACGCCGATCGGATCCTCCCACAGGTGGTGAGTCGGGCCCGCATGCGAGCAGAGACGCGACCCTAAACTGAGGTAATGGTGCAGCCAACGCCCTGGGAGTCGGGCGAAGTGCGAGACGACCGGTCCGTCCAGCAGAACCGGGGGGTGGGCGCCGCCGTCGTGTCAGCGAAGGCAATTCTGGCCGCCCTGGGAGGGCATTGGGGCTATGTGTGGGCCGCGGTCGGTGGCCTGGTGACGCTGGTGCTACTGTTCCAGCCGTGGCTCACCGCCTCAGGCGCCAATGGCAAGGTGAGTACCAACGCATTCGGCCGGATGGAGATCACGACGCGGTACCTCAACGTCTGGTCGCGATCGTCGCCGCCCTCCGCCCGGGTCACGAACTTCTGGGCACTGCTGGCCTGTGCCGCGATCATCGTCGCGATCTTCGCGGTGGTGGTGAACCTGCGCCTGCGTATCGGGGCCCTTGATCGGCTGGCAACACTGGCCACGTTGATCGGCGCGTTGTTCGTTATGTCCACTGTGATCTACATCAATAGCAAGAGCCCGGAGTTGAAGGCGATGGTCGTACGCAAATATGATCTGGGTGGACAGATCGGATCATTGATCAGCTGGGCGTTCGGCAACGGCAGGCTCGTCGTGCCAGGTATCGGGCAGGCGTCCTACACTTCCGCGACGCTCACGCCGTGGGCGCTGCTCGCGGGAGCGACATCGCTGTGCTCGGCGGTGGCCGCCGTCGCCCAGTGGGTCCGCAACCGATCGGGCAATCTGTTCCTTCCGGTGCGCGTCAACATCGTGAAGTCGGAGAACTCCAACGAGCCCGATGACGCGGACTGATCATCGACTGTCGGTGGCGGCGGTTCGCCGCAGCCACCTGACCGTTGTGCGGACGAAATCCCTTCCCCTCTTGCGCACGGCCAGCCTCACCGGGTACTGCGGATAGCAGGAGGTGTTCGATGCCGTCCGCACACCCGTCCCCGACGCGGACAGAAGAGGTCATCGTGCCGTCGGAGTACACCCGACTGGCCGGGGTGCTGGCTGTGCCGCCGGAGCGCACCGCGCTGATCGCCTTCGCCCATGGCAGCGGCAGCGGCAGGCGCAGTCCGCGCAACCGGTTCGTCGCCGAGGTCCTCAACCAGGCGGGATTCGCGACGATGCTGGTGGATCTGCTGACCGTCGAGGAGGAAGGCGATCGCGCCCGCGTGTTCGACATCCAGTTGCTCGCTCACCGGCTGGTCGAGGTGACGCACTGGCTGCGGACGCGGCCGGAGCTCGGTGGCCTGCCGACCGGATATTTCGGGGCGAGCACCGGCGCGGGCGCGGCACTGTGGGCGGCGACCGAACCGGGCACCGAGATCGCGGCGGTCGTCTCCCGTGGCGGTCGCCCGGATCTGGCCGGTTCGCGGTTGGGCTCGGTCCGCGCACCGACACTGCTCATCGTGGGTGGCAACGATCGATGGGTGCTGGAGATGAATCGGGAGGCGCAGTTACGGATGCCGTGCCCGAGTGAGCTGGACATCGTTCCCGGCGCGACACACCTGTTCGAGGAACCCGGTGCGCTCGAACAAGTCGCCGACTCGGCGGTTGCGTGGTTCCATCGCCATCTCACCGTCGTGCGGCACTGAACACCACAGGGAGGTCGTCGGTTCCGGGCGCCACGCGGGTGCCGAAACCGCGGCTGATGTCTTCTAATTTGGCGCAGAGCCAACGGGATTCGGCGCGCGGGGCCCATTCCAGGCGCATGTGCCGCACCTGCAGTGGAATCAGCCGGACCTCCGCCGAACCGTGGTCGACCGCCACGAGATACAGCGGATGCAGATCCGTGTGGTACCGCTCGTGGCCGCGGATGCCTTCGTAGTCGTCGATGACGTCGCCGCACCCGTAGAGGATCGGTTTGCCATGGTAGATCTCGATCGGGCGCGGATGGTGCGCGGAGTGCCCGTGCACCACGTCGACTCCGGCGTCGATCAATCGGTGTGCGAACTGCGTTTCGGTTCGCGTCACGTCGTAGCCCCAGTTCGGCCCCCAATGCACGGAAACGATGCCGATGTCGTTGTCCCGCTTGTGCGCCGCCACCTCGGCGGCGACATCATCGGCCGCCGCGGCGCCGGGGGAGTAGCCCACTCGCCACAGACCCGGCCGGTCGCGCCGTGCCGACCAGGATTCCGGAACACCGCTGGATCCGGCGGCGACCGACACGATCACCACGCGGCGGCCGTCGGCGAGTTCCACCGTGGCGGGGGCACGGGCGGCCGCGAGGTCGGCCCCCGCGCCGGCGCGGTCGATATGCGCGGCGTCGAGCGCTTCGAGGGTGTCGGCGAGCCCGGGAATTCCGAAATCGAGCACGTGATTGTTGGCCAGCGCGCAGACCACCGGTGCGATCGCGGTCAACGCGGGCACGTTGTCCGGATGCATCCGGTAATGAATGCCCTTCGCGGGAGCGAACGCGCCGTCGGCGGTGATCGACGTCTCCAGGTTGAGCAACCGCACCTCGGGGTCGAGCTGGGCGAGCAGCGGCAGCACATCACCCCACAAGTGCCGGTATCCGACCGGATGAGTGAACTCGCCGTGCGCGCGCTCGGCCAGCTCCACGTAGGTTCGTGCGTCGTTGACGTACCGTTCGCGCAGCCTCGGGTCGCCGGGATGCGGCAGGATCTGGTCGACACCCCGGCCCAGCATGACGTCGCCGCCGAGCAGCACCGTCGCCATGTCACCATTGTCGATCATCGCGGCCTCGATGTGAACGCGCCGCTGGTCGCGTGCCGCACCCGAGTACCGGGCGTGACCCGAGCTCGCCGAACTCCCGGAGTGGTCGGCTACCGAGTCGCCTGCCGGGCCATCGAAATCAGCTGTTGCGGGTCATCGGCGTAGACGGTGGCGATGATGTTCGCTCGCGCGGCGAGATCACGGGCGAGATCGCGGATCTCCTCCGACGCGGCCGGGTCGGCGTCGATCCCGGCCAGCAGATCGCGGGTATGGATCGCGGTAGCCTGCGCGCAGCGTCGCAGGCGTGCTTTGGCGACGGTGTCGAGCGCGGCGGGACTGAGATAGCGCTGAATGTGCTCGCCGCGGTCGGTGACCTGGTTGACGATCGGTTCGGTCGCCGCGTCGGTGAGCCAGCGTTCCGCGTCGGCCGTGATCTCGAAGACGAGATCGTGGTCTCGGATGTCGGTCGGATTGGCGGAGGTGGTCAGCAGGGCCATGCTCGCCCGGCCGATCGCGAGGAACCCGCTCATCGCGTGGGCGAGCAGGATATGCGGATTTGCTGTCGGCAACTGATGTAGGCGTTGCCCCACGACGGTGACCCAGCAGGCGAGGTGTTCGGCTCCGGTGTCGATCGACGTCGCTGTCGGCATAGCGCGACCATACGCTGTTACCCAGGTGAGACATGCGAAGAAACGCTGAAAGTTCGCCAGAAGTCGCGATTGGGCCTGATCGCCGGCCCGGCTCGCTCCGTTGCGCCGCCGCGGCAGCGCCGGAATCGGCGTCCCGATGGTCGAGTTCGTGCTGGCCTCGGACGACGATCCCAGGAGATACGAGGGCGTGGAAGGTCTTCGCCGGAGTGGGTCATCGGGGACGGAGGCCGGGGCCGTCGCGTCCGGCCGTGGGCGTTAACTGCGATTATGCCCGTGCTCGGTTTCCGAAAGGTCTGGCGGCTGTGCCGAAATCGCATTCGCACGTGCATCCGAACACGAGTCCGGTTGACCGATACGGCACTTCGAAGTTCGGCTACCGCTCGGATGCCGGCGTCCGGGTGGGCCGGTACCGGCGGCCGCGGGTCCGGTGAGTGAGATACGGGTCGTGCTGCCGTCACGTGGAAGCCAGACACTAGCTGTCGACCGACCTTGCGCGTAGAGGCGACGCCGCGGACCGAAGCGTCGTCGCTTCGATGGCCTGTCGGCGCGGTGTTCCCGCTGGTTGGAACTCATCCTATGTTTATAAAGAGGATAGTAGTACTCTAAACCATCTACCTGCAGTTTCACTATGTGAGATCCGGGCTTCGCTTCGCCGGTGGCCCGAATCTATCCAGCGAGGGAGTGTCGCGTGCTGGAAATCGACCACTTCAGTCACGGATGGCTTACGCCCATCGTCGCCTACGTCATGTCGTTCACCGGATCATTGCTGGGACTTCGATGCGTGGCCAGATCGCGTACCGGGTCCGCACGCGACGGCTGGCTGATCGCCGCGGCGGTCGCGATCGGCGGCACCGGCATCTGGGTCATGCACTTCATCGCGATGCTCGGCTTCGCCATCGAGGGGGCGACGATCCGGTACGACGTTCCGATCACCCTGCTCAGCGCCGTGATCGCCATCGCGGTGGTGTGGATCGGACTGCGCATCGCACACCAGCGAGCGCTGGGACCGGTGGGACTGCTGGCCGGCGGCGGGGTGACCGGTCTGGGCGTCGGCGCGATGCACTACGCGGGCATGTACGCCATGAAATCCGACGCGATGATCGGCTACGACGGACGGATCGTCGCGTTGTCCATGGTGATCGCCGTCGTCGCGGCGACCGCCGCGTTGTGGTTCACGCTGCACACCCGCAGCACGCTCGTCACCGTCGGCGCGGCGGCGGTCATGGGTGTCGCGGTGTCCGGCATGCACTACACGGGCATGCTCGCGATGCATGTGCACGAAGCCGAGCACATGCACGCACCCTCCGGGGCCGGCGCGACGCAGTTGCTCACCCCGCTGATCGTGAGCATCAGCCTGGTGACGGTGCTGCTACTGCTGCACCTGGGTGTCACGGAAGTCGACGACGAGAACACCTATGTGCCGCAGGGCCGGCACGCTGCCAGTTACTGGCCGACTCGTGAGTGAACCGCCCGGGTTGCGCTTTGTCGCCGGTCGGGCCGAATGACGCGGCGAAGTTTTCACTGCCGCATGCCGGGTACGCGCGCCAAGAGCCGGTTCGCGCGGTGGCCGGCCGCTCCCAGTCGAACCAGGAGGTGGCAATGCGCATCGGGTACAAACTGGCGGCCGAGGCATTCGGTCCGAACGAGCTTGTCCGGCAAGCCGTTCGGGCGGAAGAGGCGGGTTTCGACTTCGTCGAGATCAGTGACCACTTCCATCCTTGGCTGGACAACCAGGGGCACTCGCCGTTCGCCTGGACCGTGCTCGGAACCATCGCGGCGAAGACCGAGCGGATCGAACTCGCGACCGGAGTGACCTGCCCCATTCTGCGATACCACCCCGCGATCGTCGCGCAGGCGGCAGCCACTCTGGCGATCTTGTCCGGCAACCGCTTCACCCTCGGTGTCGGTTCTGGTGAACGTCTCAACGAGCATGTCGTCGGCCGGGAATTCCCGCCCGTACGCATCCGGCATCGCATGCTGCGCGAGGCCATCGAGATCATCCGCTTGCTCTGGAGCGGCGGCTATCACTCCTACGAGGGGGAGTTCCTGAGCCTTTCCGACGCACGGGTCTTCGATCTGCCCGAGACCCTCCCGCCCATCGCCGTCGCCAGCGGTGGGCCGGAGGCGGCCGGCATCGCCGCGGAACTCGGCGACGGCCTGTTCGCGACCGAGCCCGAGTCCGAAATCGTCGAGCGCTACCGCGCGGCGGGCGGCGCGGGCCCCCGATACGCGGAAGTCGGCATGGCGTGGGCGCCCGACGAGGAGACGGCGGCGAAGGCGGTGCTCGATACGACCCGCTGGGCCCTGACCGGCTGGAAGGTGATGAGCGAGTTGCCGAACCCGGTCAATTTCGCCGCCGCGACCACCACCGTCCGGCTCGAAGACGTCCTCGACAACTTCGCCTGCGGTCCGGACCCGGCCCGCTATCTCGATGCCGCCCAGCAGTACACCGATGCGGGCTTCGACCATCTCGTGATGCAGAACGCCGGCCCGGACCCCGACGGCTTCCTGGACTTCTACCGCCGTGAACTCGACAAGCCTCTCCGCGCACTGACCCCGAGCGTCTGAGCGCGAAACTTCCGTCATCGACGGGTGCGCGGTCGTCGTCGGTATCTTCCGTCGGGCCGTGCACGTCGCGGGTGGGCAGCCGCTCACGCCCGCCGGGGTGCGGCGCATGTCCGGCTTATTCCGCGCGCAACGCGTTGCCCGCGACGAGGTGTTGCATCGGAAGGCAAGGTGACCGCGGTCAAGTCCGTCGAGTGGTCGTTCCACGGATCGTGGTGAACAGGCGCAGGCAGCGCTGGGTCATGTCCTCGGGCGTGTGGTCGGGATGGTCGCTCCACCACGAGATGGTGGTGGACACGATGCTGAACCACAGCGCCAGCAGCAGCGAGTGATCGCCGGGATCGGAGCTGCCCGCATCGGCCAGAATCTCCGATACCCCTGCCGAGCCCATGCCGTTCAAGGCGTCCTGATAATGCCGGGCCACCGCGAAGGCCGCGCCCGCACGTGGCAGTGTGGAGTCGTAGACGATCTTCCAGTTCTGGGTGCGTCCGTCCAGTGCGTGGAAGATCCCGGTCAGTGTCGCCAGCGCCCGGTCGTGCGCACCATGCGTGGACTGGGCCGCCGCGACCGCGTCGACCAGGCTCTTCCCGGCGCGGTGCACGCAAGCCGCGTGCAGTGCGTCGCGGGAGCCGAAGTAGGCGTACACGAGCGGCTTGGAAACGCCTGCGGCCGAGGCGATTTCGGCGACCGAAGCCTTGGCGTAGCCGCGTTCGCCGAATTCGGTGGTGGCGATGTCGAGGATCTGCTCTTCCCGCAGCTCGCGCGGCACGCCCTTGGTGCCCGGCCTGCTCACCGGTCCTCCCGGGTGGCCCGGTGTACGACCGGGTCGATCAGCACACCGGGATTGAGGATGCCCGCGGGATCGAGTGCCGACTTGGCCGCGCGCAGCGCCGCGGCGAAAGGTTCGGGTCGCTGGCGGTCGTACCAGGGGCGGTGGTCGCGGCCGACGGCATGATGGTGCGTGATAGTCGCGCCGTTGCGGTGCAGCGCCTCCGACACGGCCGTCTTGATCTCGTCCCATTGCTCGACGGTCCGTCCCCACCGGCCCGCGGCGTAGATGCCGAAGTACGGCGCGGGTCCGTCCGGATAGACATGGGTGAACCGGCAGGTCGTAACACCGGTCACGCCGGCGGATCGGAACGCGTCGGTGGTCGCTTCCTGCACCGCCGCTCGCAGGGCCTCGAAACGGTCCCAGGTGCAGGCTGTTTCGAAGGTCTCGACGATCATGGATTGGGCGGCGAGCGCGTCGCGCTGGTAGGGCATGCGCAGGAACGCCGAGCGCCACGCGTCGGCCGCGCCCGTGCGCGCCGAGTCGTCGGCCGAATCGGTGGTGCGGACCCCGTCCGGAACCGTGCCGCCGTGCTCGCGGCAGATCTGCACCGCACGACGCATCGGCTCGTCGACGGGATGGTCGGCGGACTCGAAGCCGAGGACGAGCACCCCGCCCGCCGCGCTGGTGCCCGCGTTGATGAACGCCTCCACCGCATCCAGCAGCCGGCAGTTCGCCGGATACAACGCGGACTGGGCGATGGCGCGCGTCGCGGCCACGGCCGCGCCGTAGTCGCCGAACACCACCGACGCCCCGGACCGCCACCGCGGACGATTTTGCAAGCGCATCCACGCTTCGGTGATGACGCCGAGGATGCCCTCCGAGCCGAGGAACATCCGATCGGGTGACGGACCCGCGCCGGACGCGGGCAGCCTGCGGGATTCGCTGATCCCGGCCGGTGTGACCACCCGCAGCGATTCGACCATGTCGTCGATATGGGTATAGACGGTCGCGTAGTGCCCGCCCGCCCGGGTGGCCAGCCAGCCACCGAGCGTGGAGAACTCGAACGACTGCGGAAAGTGCCGCAGCGTCAAGCCATCCGGCCGCAATGCCGTTTCCAGCGCCGGGCCGAGTATGCCCGCTTGGATTCGTGCGGCTCGGCTGGTGCGGTCGAGTTCGACGATCCGATCCAGGCGGCCGGTGTCCAGTGAAACCGACCCCGCATAGGCGTCGGCGCCGCGGAGTTCGACACCACCCACCACCGACGTTCCGCCGCCGAACGGCACCACGGCGACGCCCGCGCTCGCGCACCAGTCCAGGATGTCGAGGACGTCCTGCTCGGTCCGCGGCCGCAACACCTGGTCGGGTACGTGGTCGACGCGGCCGAGCAGATTGCGCACCACATCGCGGAATGCCTGCCCATGGCCGTGTGCGACCCGGTCGCCTAGGTCTTCGGAGGCCAAAGGGGTCAACGCATCCGGCACCCGGACGCGTGGCGCAGGCACGCTCAACGACGTCAGTTCCGGCGCCTCGTGCACGGTCAACTCGGCTTTCGGCAGCAGTGCCGCCACGCGTTCGGTCAGGATCTTCCGCTCGGTCCCGGTAACCGCGTCCTCCCGGTTGCCCCAACCCCACCACGATTTCGTCGCCATCGCTTCGCTCCATCCGCTGAATTGACTCGATGGTAAATTACCTGACGATCAATTGGCGGCGAATGCTCGATGTCGCGGGCGGCCGACGCCGCGCCGCGACTACCGGACCAGTGCGTTGTTCCGCGTGACGATCAACGGATCGCTCGGCGTGAAGGGCAGGTCGGGAAGAGCGTCCAGGGCGACGCCGAACGTCGCGGCGAGCACTTTCCTGGAATAGGCGCTCATCGAGGCGCGGTAGCCGATGTCCGCGGGCGTGGGTTGGTCGAAGAAGATCAGCAAGTGGATCTCGGGGGAGTCGACGACTTCGATGTGGTGCGGGTAGGCGCGCGGGACGAAGTACACCTCGCCTTCGCGCACGATGTAGGTGTCCAAGGTGCCGTCCGGATCCATGATCGTCATTCGCGCCGAGCCGCGATGGACGTAGCCCATTTCGGCGGTCACCGGATGCCAGTGCGGTTCGCGCATGCCGTCTTCGCGCACCCGCAGCGAGTACATCGAGATGTCACGCAATGCGGGCCAGAACTGGGCGCGGGCGGTGCGCGCGGAACCGACCGGCGAGTCCACCGGGGCGGGCATCGCCTCGATCGCGAAGTGGTGCGGATCGCCGTAGTGGGCGGTGCACGGGATGTCGGGCTCGCCCTCGCGTTGCACGACGAGTCTTGCGGTGGTGTCGCGCCGGATCTTCGCGAAGTCTTCGGCGGGCAGGTCGTAGGTGTTGCCGAGCACCGAATCGGTCATCGCGCCGAGACTCGCGCTGAGTCCGAAGTCCTCCGGTCGTTCGTGGCGGAAGGCGAGGATGAACTCGGCCTCGGCATCGCCGACATTCTCCACGTGATGCAGCGCGCCGGAGTCGATGTGGAACATCTCGCCCGCGCTCACCAGGAACGAGGAGAATCTGCTGCCGTCGTCCAAGACCGAGACCAACGCCCGGCCCGCGGTGCAATAGGTGAGTTCGGTGGCGTTGGCATGCCAGTGCGGTTCGCGGATCGCGCCGGGCGCGAGCGTCAGGCGTTTGATCGAGAGCCCGCTGAGGATCGGGAAACTGTCGGCGGTGAGCCGGGTGAGCGAGCCCAGTTCGCTGCGGTGGATCTGCTCACCCTTCCGCAGGGAGGCCACATGGATCGATGGTGTCTGCACGGTTGCTCCTCGCTCGCGGTCGAAGGATCGGTGTCGCGCGATCGCGCCGGCATCGGCGCATGGCAGCTCGGGGAAACCGCGCCACACGCGTCATAGCAGAGAACCTTGGGTAGTGATTTACGGCACAATAAGTAGTGCTGACGAGTGGTGCCCAAACGAATGTTTTTCACATCACACCATGTCATAGCCCAATACGGGTGCGGGTAATCCTAGGACCTTTAACACCCTCGGCGCGCCGATCCGATCGGTGTTCGCTAAGGTCCGTTCTGCACGCTCGGGTCATGGTTCACGCATTTGAGGCACCGCTTCTGGCTCCATAGCCGGAGCGGACGATGATCGACCAGAGAGTGAACTCGCCGCCGCATGACCCCGACACGCCGTTCTGCACGTCGCACCCAGCACTCACGAGCACGCAATCTTCTGTTCCCGCAACTGCTCACGGCCGCGGTCGACACGGCGTTCGACTCGGCGGCCCTCCGGTACAATCCCGCCGGCGATCCCGCGGATCAGCGTGAGCTCAGCTACCGGGAATTGGACGAGATGTCCTCGCGATGGGCCCGCTACCTGATCGGGTTCGGCGTGGGGCCGGGAGACTTCGTCGCGGTGGCCGTCACCCGCTCGATCGAGTCGGTGCTCGCGGTATGGGCGGTCGCGAAGACCGGCGCCACGTACGTGCCCGTCGATCCCTCCTATCCGGCGGATCGGATCGCGCACATGATCGCCGACTGCGGCGCCGTCGTCGGCCTCACCATCTCGGCGCATCGCGCGGCACTCGTCGCACCCGGCATGACGTGGATCGAACTCGATTCCGAAGCGCACCGGGAGAAGGCCGCCGCCGCGCCCGGCCATTCGATCTGCTACCTGGACCGGCTTCGTCCCCTCACCGAACAGCACCTCGCCTACCTGATCTACACCTCCGGCTCGACGGGCAAGCCGAAAGGCGTCGCGGTCACCCATGCCGGTCTCGCGGGCCTGGTCGAGCACGAGATCGCCGCCCGGGCGGTGAGCCAGGCATCCCGCGTCTCGCATCTGTGCACGCCGAGCTTCGACTTCTCGGTGATCGAGATGCTGCTCGCCTTCTCGGCGGGCGCGACGCTGGTCGTGGCGCCGCCCACGGTGTTCGGCGGCGCCGAACTGGCCGACCTGCTGCGGCGCGAGCGGGTCACGCATCTGTGCATCACCCCGGGAGCCCTGGAATCCATCGATCCGGCCGGGCTCGACGACCTCAGGGCCATCTTGTGCGGCGGGGAGCGTGTGGGCCCCGAGCTGGCCGCCCGGTGGGCGACCGGCGGCCGGTCCTTCTATATCGTGTACGGCCCCACCGAGACCACCATCTTCGCCACCGGCACCGAGGCGCTGTGTGCGGGCGGCGCGACCCATATCGGCACTCCGGTCCCGGGGCTGGGCGTCCACGTGCTGGACGCCCGGCTGCGGATGGTGCCCACCGGCGTGATCGGCGAGCTGTATCTGTCCGGACCAGCGCTGGCGCAGGGGTACCTCGGACGCCCCGGGCTGACCGCGGACCGATTCGTCGCCAATCCGTTCGCGGCGGTACCCGGCTCCCGCATGTATCGCACCGGCGATCTGGTGCGGCGCGACTCGGCGGGACACCTCGAACACCACGGACGGGTGGACTTCCAGGTCAAGATCCGAGGGCTGCGGATCGAACTCGGCGAGATCGACAACGCGCTGACCGCCCACCCCGACGTCGACTACGCCGCGACACTCGGCACGACACTGCCGTCCGGCGCCACCGCGCTGGTCTCCTACGTGCTGCCCCGAGCGGCGACCGGCCCGGACGGCAGCGGCCGGGTGGCGCTGGACACCGCCGAATTGGCCGATCTACTGGCGAAAACCCTTCCGGCATACATGATTCCGGCCGCGATCACGGTGCTCGACGAACTCCCGCTGACGCCGGTCGGCAAGCTGGATCGCGCCGCGCTGCCGGAGCCGGTACTCAATACCAGGCAGTTCCGTGCGCCCGCCACGCCGACCGAGCAGGTGGTCGCCGACGTCTTCGCCGCGCTGCTCCTCCCGCCGGGCGACTCCCGAACCGCCCGGGTCGGTGCCAACGACGACTTCTTCGAACTGGGCGGCAATTCGCTGATCGCGACGCAGGCCGCGGCGCGGCTCGGTACCACGCTGGGCGTCCGCGTTCCGGTCGCGCTGCTGTTCGAGGCCTCGGTGGTGGCGAAACTGGCCGAACGCCTGAACGAACTGGCTCGAGTCACCCACCCGGCGCCGCGACCGATGGCGCGACCGGACCGGGTGCCGCTGTCGTACGCACAGCGCCGGATGTGGTTCCTCAATCGGTTCGACCCGGCCGCAGCGAGCAACAACATCCCACTGGCGGTGCGGCTGAGCGGACAACTGGACGTGGACGCGCTGCGGGCGGCGATCCGGGATCTGGTCGAGCGGCACGAGGTGCTGCGGACCAGCTATCCGGAGCGCGACGGGACGGGCAGCCAGCGGGTGCACGCGCTGTCGGAGCCGGGCGCGGTGCCCGAACTGCCGGTGCTCGACGTCGCCGAAGCCGAGGTCCTCGAGCACACGGTGGCCGCGGTGGTCGAGGGCTTCGATGTCACCGCCGCGCCGCCGCTGCGGTTGCGTCTGCTGCGTTCGAGCGAGTCCGAGCACGTGCTGGTCGGCGTGGTCCATCACATCGCCGCCGACGGCGCCTCGATGGGCCCGCTGACCACCGATCTGATGACCGCCTACTCGGCCAGGACCGAGGGCCACGCTCCCGCTTGGCAGCCGCTGCCCTTGCAGTACGCGGACTACACGTTGTGGCAGCGCGAGATGCTCGGCGCCGAGAGCGATCCGGACTCGACACTCGCCCGCCAGCTCGGTTTCTGGCGGCAGCGGCTGGCGGACCTGCCGGAACGACTGGACCTACCCGCCGACCGGCCGCGCCCCGCGGTGTTCTCCGGTCGCGGCGCCACCCACGAATTCAAGATCGACGCGACGGTGCACGCCGCACTGAACCGGCTGGCGCAGCGCCACGACGCGACGTTGTTCATGGTCGCGCACGCCGCGTACACGGTCTTGCTGGCCCGGCTGTCGAACACCCGTGACATCACCGTCGGCGCGCCGGTGGCCGGTCGTGGCGAGGCCACGGTGGACGGCCTGATCGGCATGTTCGTCAACACTCTCGCGCTGCGTACCGAGATCGACCCCGGCCACAGCTTCACCGAGCTGCTCGAGCAGGTGCGCAGGCGGGACATCGAGGCCTTCGGCCACGCCGACGTGCCGTTCGAACGCCTGGTGGAGGTGCTCGACCCGGTGCGGTCGAGCGCGCATCACCCGCTGTTCCAGACCATGCTGACCTTCCAGAACTTCGCGCCGACGGCACTGGAACTGCCCGGGCTGCGGGTTTCCGCGGTGGACTTCGCGCTACCGCTGGCGAAATTCGACCTCGAGCTGACCATGGTGCCGCACGAGGACGAGCGGACGCCGCTGGGCATATCGGCGGCGTTCACCTATTCCGCCGACCTGTTCGACGAGGCCACGGTGGCGGGATTCGCCCGGCGGCTGTGCGTGATCCTCGCGGCCGTCGCGGATTCGGCGGATCGGGCGGTCGGGGAGATCGACTTGCTCGATTCCGCGGAGCGCACCGCGATTCTGAACGGGTGGAACGACACCCGGCACCCGGTCGCGGCGGGGCTGGTGCTCGACGGGTACCGGCGTGCGGTGGCCCGGCACCCGGACGAGATAGCGGTGGTCCACGCGGATACACAGTTGACCTACCGCGAATTCGACGAGCGGGTCAACCGGCTCGCCCGGGTACTCGTCGACCACGGCGTCGGCGCGGAAACCCTTGTGGTGCTTGCGGTCCGGCGGTCGGTGGATCTCGTGGTCGGCATGTACGCGATCCTCACCGCCGGTGGCGCGTACGTACCGCTCGACCCCGATCACCCCGCCGAGCGGATCGCGCACGTGCTCGAGGTCGCGAAACCGGTCTGCGTGCTCACCACTTCCGCCGACGCGATCCCGATACCCGATCATGTCGCCGTCCTGTCCCTGGACGTCCTCGGCGCGGATCAGCGCTCGGGAGCTGCGATTCGTTCCGACGAACTGAGGCGGGCGGTGCTGCCGCAGCACGCCGCCTATGTGATCTTCACGTCCGGTTCGACCGGGCGTCCGAAGGGTGTGGCGGTCTCGCACGCCGCGATCGACAACCAGATCGAGTGGATGCTCGCCCAGTACCCCATGGGCCCGCGGGACGTATACCTGCAGAAGACCGCGGCGACCTTCGACGTCTCCTTGTGGGGCTACCTGATGCCGTTGCGCGCGGGCGCGAAACTCGTGCTCGCCGACCACGACGGGCACCGTGACGCCGCCTACCTCGCCGCGGCCGTCGCCGCGCACCGTGTGACGGTCACCGATTTCGTGCCCTCCATGTTGACCGAGTTCGCCGCCCACGCGACGGCGGAAAGTCTCGCGACACTGCGGGATCTGTTCGTCATCGGGGAAGCTCTGCCGCCGGAGACCGTGCGCGCGGTCCGCGCGGTCTCCGGCGCACAGGTGCACAACCTGTACGGACCCACCGAGGCGGCGGTCTCGGTGACGTACCAGCGCGCCGGAACGGGCGACGGTGTGACGGTGCCGATCGGGCAGCCGCAGTGGAATACCCAGGTATACGTGCTGGATTCGCGCCTGCAGCCGGTTCCGGCCGGGGTACCGGGCGAGCTGTACCTGGCCGGGGAACAGCTGGCCCGCGGATACGTGCGACAAGCGGCGCTGACCGCAGACCGTTTCGTCGCCAACCCGTTCGACCGCGGAACCAGGATGTACCGCACCGGCGACCTGGCGGTCTGGCGTGCGCCTCGCGCGGACGAGCCGCAACGCCTGGAATACCTCGGGCGCACCGACTTCCAGGTGAAATTCCGCGGCCAACGCATCGAACTCGGTGAGATCGAGACGGCGCTGCTCGCGCAGCCGTCGGTGAGCCAAGCGGTCGCGGCGGTGGTGGCATCGTCCTCGGGAGATCGGCTGGCGGCCTATGTCGTCGCGCGTCCGGGGCAGGTCATCGATCGTGGCGAACTCATTGCCGGGATGTCGGCGGTCCTGCCCGCCTACATGATCCCGTCCGCGCTGGTGGAGCTGGCAGCGCTGCCGCTGAACGCGAGCGGGAAACTCGATCGCAAAGCGCTGCCCGAGCCCGCCATCGAGGCCACGGCGTTCCGAGCGGCGCGCAACCCCGCCGAACAGGCCGTCGCGCAGGTGTTCGCCGAACTGCTCGGCGTCGAGCGAGCGGGCATCGACGACGACTTCTTCGCGCTCGGCGGCAATTCGCTGCTCGCCACCCGGGCCGTCGCACGGGTGAACGAGGCGCTCGGATCGCGGATCACCGTGCGGGATCTGTTCGAGGCGCCCGTGGTGTGGGCACTCGCCGCGCGGGTGGTCGCCGGTGGGGCGGGCGTGGCTCGCGCGCCCTTGGCGCGAGTGCGACGACCGGATCGCATCCCGCTGTCGCCGGCGCAGCAGCGGATGTGGTTGCTCAACCGCCTCGAGCCGGACTCGCCCGCCTACAACATGCCCTTCGCCGTCCGGCTGACCGGCACTCTCGATCGGCCCGCGCTGCGCCACGCGCTCGCCGACGTGATCGAACGGCACGAGGTGCTGCGCACCCGCTACCCGGTCGACGCCGACGGACAGCCGTATCAAGAGATCCTTCCGACCGATGCGGTCCTTCCCGACGGCATCGTGATCGAGCACGGTGTCACGGATGCCGCGGCCATGGTGGACGCGCTGATATCCGCGGGCTTCGACGTGACCGCGGACGCGCCCGTGCGGCTGCGGCTGTTCACCTCGGGCCCCGATCATCTGCTCGTCATCGTGACCCACCACATCTCGGCGGACGGGTCGTCGCTCGCGCCGCTGGCCCGTGACCTGGTGACCGCCTACGTGGCCAGGCTCGGCGGCGGCGCGCCGGACTGGCCGCCCCTGCCGGTGCAGTACGCCGATTACGCGATCTGGCAGCACAGCACGATCGGATCCGAGGACGACGAGGATTCCGTTGCGGCGCAACAGCTGTCGTATTGGCGCGGACAGCTGTCCGGGCTCACCGGACCGCTGGAACTGCCAGCCGATCGCCCGCGCTCGTCGACAGCCTCGACGCGCGGTGCCTCGACCGGCTGCACGATCCCGGCGCGGGTCCACGAGCGGCTGACCGGAATCGCGCGCGAGCACAACGCGACGTTGTTCATGGTGGTGCACGCGGCCCTCGCCACGCTGATCGCACGCCTCTGCGGCGCCACGGACGTCGTCATCGGGACCCCGGTGGCCGGGCGGGGCGAACGTGCGCTGGACGACCTGGTCGGGATGTTCGTCAACACGCTGGCGTTGCGCGTCGACGTCGACCCCGACGTGCGGTTCCACGATCTCGTCGAGCGCTCCCGTGAAGTCGCCGTCTCGGCCTTCGCCAACGCGGACGTTCCTTTCGAGCGAGTGGTCGAGGAGGCCGATCCCGCGCGCACCGGAGCGCGCACCTCGCTGTTTCCGGTGATGCTGTCGTTCCAGAACCTCGAGCAGCCCACCCTGGAGTTGCCGGAACTGACGGTCACCGCCGTCGACAACGGCGAGCTCACGGCCAAATTCGATGTGCAAGTGGTCGTCGAGCCGCGGGCGTGCGGCGACGGCCGGACGGAATCGGCGGTGACCTTCACCTATGCCACGGACCTGTTCGACGAATCGACCGTCCGCGCCTTCGCGCGCCGGTTCGAGCGCATCGTGTGCGCGGTCGCCGAAGATCCCTCGGCGCGGGTGTGGGACATCGACATCCTCGACGAGAACGAACACTGCCCGGCGGTCGCGCACGAGGCGCGGGCCGGGACCGAACCGGTGGCGATCCTGCCCGAGCTGATCGGCGAGCAGGCCCGGCGTAGGCCGGAGGCGGAGGCCGTCCGGTTCGGTGCCGCCACACTGAGTTTCGGCGCGTTGTCCAAGCGCGCGAATCGAATCGCCCGCGCGCTGATCGCCGCCGGAGCGGGCCCGGAAACCCTCGTCGCCGTGGCGGTCCCGCGCACCGAGGACCTACCGGCTGCGTTGCTCGGAGTGTTGGCCGCCGGTGCCGCCTACCTGCCGATCGACCTCGGCTATCCGGCGCAGCGGCTGGCGTTCGTGCTCGCCGACGCGGAACCGGTGTGCGTGCTGACCACCGCCGCCGAGCGCTCCGGCATCCCGGACACCGACCTGCCCACCGTGCTGCTGGAGCAGACGGCGGAGTTCGCCGACGATCCGATCACCGACGCCGACCGGGCGTCGCCGCTGCTGCCGGACAATCTCGCCTACGTCATCTACACCTCGGGTTCGACGGGCGTGCCGAAGGGTGTCGGCGTGACGCATCGCAATGCGGTGCGACTGTTCACCGAGGCGCGGCCGCTGTTCGAATTCGGCGAGCACGACGTCTGGACGTTGTTCCACTCCTTCGCGTTCGACTTCTCGGTGTGGGAGCTGTGGTGCGCGCTCGTGACCGGCGGCACCGTCGTCGTGGTGGACTACGCGACCTCGCGCTCACCGGAACTGTTCCGTGAGTTGCTGATTCGCGAGCACGTAACGGTGCTGAACCAGACGCCGTCGGCATTCTGTCAACTGGTCGAAGCCGATCGGGACGCCTCGGCCGCGTCCGGCGAATTCGCGCTGCGGTATGTGATCTTCGGCGGTGAGGCGCTGGATCTGCGGCACCTGCGACGCTGGCGTGAGCGTCGTCCGGGGGAATCGCCGCGACTGGTCAACATGTACGGCATCACGGAGACCACCGTGCACGTCTCCTTCCTCGACGTCGGCGCGGAACTGATGGACAGCCCGGCCAGCTTGATCGGACGAGCGCTGCCCGGGCTGGACACGCACGTGCTGGACATCCGTCTGCGACCGGCGCCGGTCGGCACGCCCGGTGAGATCTATGTCGCGGGCGGTCAGCTCTCCCGCGGCTACGTGGGGCGGCCGGGGCTCACCGCGACGCGGTTCGTCGCGAATCCCTTCGGGCCGCCGGGATCGCGGATGTACCGCTCGGGTGACCTCGCGCGCTGGAACCGGTTCGGCGGCGACGCCGGGCTCGCCTACTCCGGTCGCGGCGACCAGCAGGTGCAGTTGCGCGGGTTCCGTATCGAACTAGGGGAGATCGAATCGGCGCTGGTGCGGTGTTCCGGCGTGCGTCAGGCCGTCGCGCTGGTCCGGACCGATCCGACGCTCGGTGACCAGCTCGTGGGGTATGTCCTGCCCGAGCCGGGGGCGCGGCCGGACCCGGCCGAGTTGCGTGATCAGGTGGCCGAACACCTGACCGGGTACATGGTGCCCGCCGCGATCGTGGTGATCGACGCCATCCCGTTGACCCCCAACGGCAAGCTTGACAAGCGGGCGTTGCCCGCGCCGGCGTTCCGCACGCGCGAGTTCCGCGCTGCTGTCACTCCCGTGGAGGCGACCGTCGCGGCCGCCTTCGCCGCGGTGCTCGGCGCCGAGCGCTTCGGCATGGACGACAACTTCTTCGAGCACGGCGGCAACTCACTGCTCGCCGCGAAGCTGACTCTGCGGCTGTCGTCCGCGCTGGGCACCCGGATTCCGGTGATGCGGGTGTTCACCGCGCCCACACCCGCGGAACTGGTCGCCGACCTGGCCCGCCGTGCGAGCGGCGAAGTCCGGACCGAGGCGGCCTTCGACATGCTGCTGCCGCTGCGTCCCGGCGGTTCGGCCGCGCCGCTGTTCTGTGTGCATCCCGTGTCGGGCATCTCCTGGTCGTATGCGGGCCTCGCCGCCTACCTCGACCCGGAACGGCCGCTCTACGGCCTGCAAACGCCCGTACTGGCCGGCGATGAGGTGATGCCGGATTCGATCGAGGAATGGGCCCGCCGCTACCTGGAGCTGATCCGCGCGAAACAACCGACCGGTCCTTACCATCTGCTCGGCTGGTCCTTCGGCGGCGTCATCGCGCACGAGATGGCGGTCCAGCTGCAACGCGAAGGCGAGCGAGTCGCGCTGCTCGCGGTGATGGACAGCTACATGGCGGATCCGCCCGGCACGCCGGCGGGTGACGCGGGCCAGGTTCCGGTGGCCGAGTTGATCGGCGGTCTGCTGGGTGAGCAGGCGGGCGACCTCGGCAACGTCGCGGAGGTGGACTGGGCCACGCTGCCGCAGAAGATGACCGAACTTCCGGAGCCGTTCGCGTCGTTCGGCTCCGACCGCGTCACCCGGATCCTGGACGCGGCGGTGCATTCGGTCGCGCTCCGCGGCGCCTACGTCCCGCCGGTGTACCGGGGCGATGTCCTCTATTTCACCGCCGCGCTCGACGATCCGACCGGCTGTGTCGGCGCGTCGATCTGGAACGAGGTCGTCGACGGCAGCGTGCACAACCATCCCGTGTCGACGACGCACTGGCGGATGACCGTCGCGTCCGGCCTGGCCGAGATCGCCGCGGTGCTGACCCGCGCGTGGCGAGCGGGCGAGCATGGCGGGGAGGACTCGGTCAGCCGGTGAACCAGCGGTGCAGCCTGGCCTCGGCGGCGGCGGCCTTCTCCCGGGCGAGTTCCACCGAGGGCACGGTGAACGGTGCGACCGGCGCGGGACCGGAGAGGAAATCGGCGTCCACTTTGCCGACCAGCCCGCCGCCGAACTCGATGTGGCAGGTGCCCCGCCCGCGGTACTGTTCCTGCGGCGCCGAGCCGCCGAACCCCGCCTCGATGCCCGCGGCGACCGTACGGGCGGCGTCCTCGGCGAACACGCCCGCGCGTGGGACCGGTGCGTCGGCGCAGTCGCCGAGGGCGTAGACGCCCGGATACGGCGTCTCGAGGGTGTGCGGATCCACGGCGATCCAGCCGTCGGTCCCGCCCTCGGTGAGCCCCGACGCCTCGACGACCGCGGGAACCCGGTGTTTCGGGATTCCGATGAACAGGTCGTAGGGCTCGTCTCCCGTCCTGGTGACCGCCATGTGGCGGTCCGGGTCGAGCGCGTGCACCCGGCGTCCCGGCGAATACGCGATGCCACGCCGGGCCAGCGCTTCGACGATGGCGGCGGAGGTGTCCGCGGACACCGGAATCGGCGCGTCCATCGGGGTGAGCAATCGCATGTGGGTGCGGTCCCGGATCCCGCGCCTGGTGAGCGCTTCGTGCAGGAGCATCGCGCCTTCGTAGGGCGCGGGCGGGCACTTGAACGGGACGCTCAGCACCGCGAGGACGACGGCTCCGCCGTCGAAGCCCGCCAGGCGTTCGCGCAATCGGCGGGCGCCGTCGATCGAGTAGTACTCGTAGCCGTCCTCGACGAAGCCGGGGGTCGCGCCGGGGTCGTAGTCGGCGCCCAGCGCGACGACGAGGATGTCGGGGTCGTACACCGCCTGGTCGGTGCGGACGCGGCGGGTTCTCGGGTCGATCTCGGTGACCTCCTCCTGCCGGAATTCGACGCGCGGATGGGTGAAGCGGGAGTACGGCACCCGCGCTGTCTCCGGCGGCAGGTCACGGAACAGAATGTCCAGTTTGGCGAAGCCGAAGGTGAAGGAGTCGTTTCGGTCGATGATGACGACACGGAGCTCGTCGGCCGGCGAACCCGACAGACGGGTGGCCAGCTCCAACCCTCCGAACCCCGCACCGAGAATGAGCACGGTTCGCATACGCCGATTCTTCCCCCGGCGACGCCGCCGAGTCGAGGGTGCTTCCAAGGCCTGCCGACGGCCGAGTCCCGGTCCGGTGACGGGGCCCGCCGTGGCCGGAGTGCCCTGCGTTCGGTGACCTTCGGCCATCATCTGTACCGACGCTTCGCGCGATGCTGGAAAGACGAAGCGACTCGAATGAGCATCCCCATGACAGAACTACGACCCCTCGATTCCGGCTTCATGGAACTGGAGGACTCCGACCGGCATATCAGTCTCGGCATCGGCGCGGTGGCGATCATCTCCGGTGCCCCGCCGAGCAGGTCCGAGTTGAGCGGCGTAGTCGCCAAGGGCGTGCAGCGGAACGCGCGCTTGCGCCAGAAGGTGCGGCGGGCGCCGCTCGACCTGGCCACGCCGGTGTGGGAAGACGACCCCAATTTCGATCTCGCACACCATATTCGGTGGACGGCGCTGCCCACGCCCGGTGACGAGGCCGCGTTGTGCGAATTGGTGGCGACGGAACTCGAGGAGCGACTCGATCGCGACCACCCGCTGTGGCAGTGCGTCGTCGTCGAACACCTCGCGGCGGACCGCTGGGCACTGGTGGTCAAAGCGCATCACAGCCTGGTGGACGGCGTATCCGGCATCTCGGTGTTTCGGAGTTTCTGCGATGCCGTGGCCGAGGAGCCGAGCGATCCGGTGACCGAGCCAGCGAGCCGTACCAAGGTGCGCCGGCCGGATCCGGTTCGAGAACTGTCGCGGCTACCCGTCGTCGTGCCGCGGACGGTGGTCGCCATGACGCGCGGTCTGGCGCCGCTGCTGTCCGCCGTCTTATCGCCGGCCACCGAGTCCTCGCTGAACGGCCCCATCGGACGACAGCGCCGGTATGTCGTGGCCCGGGCCGCCCTGTCGGATGTACACGAGATCGGCGCGGTGTTCGGCGTCACGGTCAACGATGTCGTCCTGGCCGCGGTCGCCGCCGCTTATCGGGAACTGTTGGTCGGCCGCGACGAACGGCCGTCTCCGGACAAACTGCGTATTCTCGTCCCGATCTCCATGCGCTCCGAACAAGCGAAATACACAATGGACAACCGAGTTTCGGCGGTGCTGCCGTTCCTGCCGATCGAGGTCGCCGACCCGGTGGAGCGGCTGAGGGCGATCCGGGAACGGATGAACCGGCACAAGTCGGGAGGCGAAGCGCAGGCGGAGAAATCGGTGCTCGCGCTGGCGGGCTTGCTGCCGTTCGCGCCCCTGGCGTGGAGTCTTCGTCTGCTGGCACGGTTTCCGCAACGAACCGTGGGGGCGCTGGTGACGAATGTGCCGGGCCCGCGTGAACAGCTGACCGTGCGCGGGCGTGTGGTGTCGGAACTTCTGCCTGCCATGCCGATCGCCATGCGGTTGCGCACGGCGGTCGCGGTCCTCAGTTATGCGGGCCACCTGACCTTCGGCATCACCGGCGACTATGACACCGCTCCCGATATCGCCGTGCTCGCCGAAGGCATCGAGCGGGAGATCCGGCGGCTGCGGGAGCGGGCCGGGATCCGGCGACCGTCCCGGCCCGAGGTGACCCGGCCGTGACGCGCCTTCTCGGCGGTGCGGCCCGAGCCGCCGGGACCGGCTGCGCGAAGAGGCCGGATCGGGGACTTTCTGCCCTGTCCGGCAGTAGGACTCGGTGATGGTATGGGAGGCCGTGGTGTCGAGTGAAGACCGGAGAGCGAGGTTGTTGCCAGGTGGATACACGCGCGATGTGCCCCGGCCCGAGATCATGATCGCCTCGAACGGCCGTGTCGCCGACCACGGCGTCGCGGGACGCACGATGGTCGAGATCGATCGCGAGGAGGCGCTGCGACTGCTGGCCGGCGTCGCCTACGGACGCGTGGTGTTCACTCGCGACGCGCTGCCCGCGATTCGCCCGGTCAACCATTTCGTCGACGGCGGTGTGGTCATCGTGCGTACTCGGGTCACCTCACGGCTCACCGACACCGTCCGTGCCGATCCGTGCGTCGTCGTGGCGTACGAGGCCGACGACATCGACGCGGTGAGCCATGTGGGCTGGTCGGTCGTCGTGACCGGTCTCGCGCGTACGGTCACCGACCCCGAACGGATCGCGCGCTATACGCGGCTGCTGCGTCCGTGGGCCGATGGGCTCATGGACACCGTCATCGCCATCGAACCCACGATCGTGACGGGTGTCAGACTGCTCGGCGAGCAGGGATAGGTCGCCGTAGCGAAGCGCACCAGGTCGGTGATCCGAAGCCGGTCACCGCGAACAATTGCGGGTTGGCGGAGGACGTCTGTGATCAAATGAGGTGGATGTTGCGGCGTTCCCTTCCGACCGCCTGCGGTTGTCCGACGGCGGGTCGGGGCGGGGCGCGTGGCCGATTCGGCCACCGGACCAGAACACCAGGCAGGTGGCCCGGGAAGTCGCCCGCCGACAGATCGCCGACGCCGGGGCGCTGCTCGGTTCCGGCACGGCGACCGCCGCCGTAGCCGAGTGGCTCGGGCCCCGGCTCTCGGCCGAGACCGGGACGGAACCGAGACATGAGCATCGAGAGTTCTTCGGTATCGCAGGCCAGGCCGAATTCCGTTCTGGTACTGGGTGTACTGGCCGCAGGCCAATTCCTGATGACGCTCGACAGCTCGGTGATGAACGTGTCGATGGCGACCGTGGCCCAGGACGTCGGTACGACGATCACCGGAATCCAGACCGCGATCACCCTCTACACATTGGTGATGGCGACGCTGATGCTGACCGGCGGGAAGGTGGGCTCCATCCTGGGCCGTCGCCGGGCGTTCGGCCTCGGGCTGGTGATCTACGGCGCCGGTTCCTGCACCACCGGCCTGGCGCCGAATCTGCCGATTCTGCTGTTGGGTTGGTCGCTGCTCGAGGGGATCGGAGCGGCTCTGATCATGCCCGCGATCGTGTCCCTGGTCGCTGCGAACTTCGCCCCGGAACGCCGCCCGGCGGCCTATGGATTGGTGGCGGCGGCCGGCGCGATGGCGGTCGCGGTGGGGCCACTGCTCGGCGGCGCGGTGACGACATACGCGTCCTGGCGGTACGTGTTCTTCGGCGAGGTCGTCATCGTCGTACTGATCCTGCCGGTGCTCCGCAGGATCGAGGACGCCCCCGCGGAGCAGGTACGGCTCGATCTGGTGGGCTCGCTGCTATCGGTGGCCGGGCTCGGCATGGTCGTCTTCGGTGTCCTGCGGTCGAGCACGTGGGGCTGGGTGCTGGTGAAGCCGGGCGGCCCCGCCGTGCTCGGGCTCTCCCCGGTCATCTGGCTGCTGATCGCCGGACTGTTGGTCTCGTACCTGTTCCTGCGGTGGCAGACCCATCTGGTCGACACGGGCCGGGAGCCGCTTGTCGATCCGGGGTTGCTGCGTAATCGGCAGCTCACCGGCGGCCTGAGCATGTTCTTCGCTCAGTTCACGGTGCAGGCGGGGGTATTCTTCGCGGTCCCGCTGTACCTGTCGGTGGTGCTCGAACTCAGCGCTGTGGAAACGGGCGTGCGGATCCTGCCGCTGTCGGTGGCGCTGGTTCTGGCGGCGACGGCGATTCCGAAGTTCCGGCCGCGGGCGAACCCGCGGCGGGTGGTACGGCTGGGGCTGGGCTCGATGATCACCGGCATCCTGATTCTGGTCGCCGGGATGGACCCCGGAGCGAACGCCGGGGTGGTCTCGATTCCGATGCTGCTGATGGGATTCGGACTGGGCGCTCTGGCCTCGCAGTTGGGCGCTGTCACCGTCTCGTCGGTGCCCGATGCGCAGAGCGGCGCGGTCGGCGGGCTGCAGAACACCGTGACCAATCTCGGCGCATCGCTCGGCACCGCCTTGATCGGCTCGGTGCTGATCGCGACCCTGACCTCGTCGGTCGTCGCGGGCATCGAAAGCGATCCCGCGGTTCCCGCGTCGGTGCAGCAGCGGGCGACCACCGAACTCGCGGGCGGCGTGCCGTTCCTGTCCGACACCCAACTCGAGGATGCCCTCCATGCCGCCGGAGTGCAGCAGTCCACCGCGGACGCCGTCATAGCGGTCAACACCGAGGCGCGGCTGGAAGCCTTGCGGGTGGCGTTGGCCGTGACTGCCCTGCTCGCCATCGCGGCGCTGTTCGCCACCGGCAGGTTGCCACGGCGACCGGCCGCGCGGAGCCGGGATGACCCGGCCGAGACCGGCGAATCGTGAAGCAGCCTTCGGCAGAGGTCCGACGGCCCGTCCGGTGAAGACCTTCGTCTCTGCCGCCTTCGTAGGGGACGCGAGATGCTCGATGTCGATGGCAGCGGCGACGCGGACGGCCGATGGGACGCCTGCGGCGCCCCTCTCGACGGAGGGAATCTTCATGACCACCGAAAGCACCTCGCGCGCAATGAACCTCGACTTCCCCATCTTGGCGGCCGTCGACGGCTCGGCCAGCTCGTACCAGGCGGTCGCTTGGGCGGCGGTCGAAGCCGCGCTGCATCACCGCTCGCTGCACATCGTCACTTCGATGGCGATCCAGACCGGTTTCGGCCCCGAGATGTCGCTCGGAGAAGCCGATCTGGAGTGGTTGCGCGGCGACGGCGAGCGCATCCTCACGGAGGCGGCGCGGGTGGCGCGCACGGCGGTGCCGGGCGCCGAACCCGCCATCACCACCGAGGTGACTTTCGAACTGATCATTCCCATGCTCATCGAAAGGTCCGCGCGAGCGTGGATGCTGGTGGTGGGCAGTCGCGGGATGGGTGCGTTCCAGCGGGGGCTGCTCGGCTCGGTGAGCACCGCGGCCACCCATCACGCGCGGTGCCCGGTCGCGGTGATCCATGGCATCGCGGCGATCGACGCCGTGTCGGCCCGGCAGCCCGTGCTGGTGGGCGTCGATGGGACCGACAACAGTGTGGCCGCCGTCGAGCTGGCGTTCGAGGAGGCGTCACGCCGAAAGGTCGACGTGGTCGCGCTGCACGCGTGGAGCGACACCAGCGGTCCGGACGCACCGGTCCGCGGCTGGGACGGCGCCCGCGAGTCGGCGGAAGCGGTGCTGGCCGAGAGTCTGGCCGGTTGGGCCGATCGCTACCCGGACGTCGCGGTACGGCGCGTCGTCACGGCGGGCCGGCCGGGACGATCGTTGCTGGACGAGTCGGCGAACGCACAGTTGGTTGTGGTCGGCAGTCACGGCAGAGGAGGGTTCGCCAGCATGCTGCTGGGCTCGACGAGCAACACCCTGCTGCACTCGGTGGAGGTGCCTTTGATCGTCGTTCGAACGCGGTGACGGACGTTTGTTGAGCCGCGATAACCAGCACTGACCGCGCGGCGGTCGCAGTGCTGTCTCCGTTGGGTCAATCCGGTGTGCCCGTCGCTTGCCCGTGGTTGTCTGGATACCTCACTGCGACATCATGGCGATCGGGGCCTCGCGCCCGCTCCCGTCCGGATCGGGCGCTGGAGAACCCGCCATGCGGTCCCAGCCGAGAAAGGACCAGCGGGATGGCAACGACGGAATCAGCGCGGGACCGCGTACGTCAGGCCGGCTCGGAGGGGCGACCGGTCTGGTACGTGCAGGACGCGGACGCGGTGCTGGCGGCTCTCGGCTCGGACCGGCAGTCCGGCCTGGCCGCACTCGACGTCGAGGAACGGCGAAAGCGGTACGGCCCCAACGAGCTCGCCGCGGAACCCGCGCCGTCGGTCTGGGCGATGGCGTTGCTGCAGTCGAAGGATCCGATGAACCTGATGCTGCTGGTGGTCGCGGTGGTCAGCGTGATCATCGGCGAGATTCCGACGGCGATAGTGGTCGGGGTGCTGGTCGGGCTCAATGTCGTGCTGGGTACCCAGCAGGAGGTCAAGGCGCGGGCCAGCGTCGACGCGCTGGCGAAAATGCAGACGCCGCAGGCACGGGTTGTGCGCGACGGGTCGCTGATGCGCTGTGCCGCGACCGAGCTCGTGCCGGGCGACATCGTTGAACTGGAGGCAGGCGACATCGTCCCCGCCGACGGCAGGCTGTTGAAATCCACCACTCTCGAGACCCAGGAAGCGGCGCTGACGGGGGAGAGCGCGCCCGTCGCCAAGGACGCCCACACGCTCGGCGCCGCCGGCGTCGCCCTGGGCGACCGGACCGACATGGTCTTCCAGAACACATCGGTGACGCGCGGCACCGCCGCCATGGTGGTCACCGAGACCGGCTCCGACACCGAGATGGGCCGGATCGCGTCGATGCTCTCGGCGGTCACCCCGAGCAAGTCGCCGTTGCAACGGGAACTGGATGCGCTGACGAAGGTGCTGGGCGTGATCGCCTGGACGGCGGTGGCGATCATCGTGATCATCGGTGCGATCCGCGGGCAGAGCATCACGGCAGTGCTGTTGCTCGGGATCTCGATGGGCGTGTCGGCGATCCCGACCGGTTTGCCCACATTCGTGCAGGCGATGCTGGCCTACGGGGCGCGCCAGCTGGCCGAGGCCAAGGCCGTCGTCAAGAACCTCACCGATGTCGAGACACTCGGCGCGACGAGCGCCATCAACTCCGACAAGACCGGCACGCTGACGATGAACCAGATGACGGTGCGGTCGCTGTACTTTCACGGCCGGTGGTACACCGTCGAGGGCCAGGGGTACGACAAGTCCGGGGCGATCACTCACGCCGCCGGTCAGGCGGCGCCGGACTTCACCCTGCTGGCCTACGGGCTGTGCCTGGACAGCGACGCCACCGTCGCCGAGAGCGGGGAGATCGTGGGCGATCCGACCGAGGCGGCGCTGGTGGTGCTGGCGGCCAAGCTCGGCGTCGACGCACCTCTGACCCGCCGAACCTACCCCCGGGTCGCCGAAGTGCCGTTCGATTCGGCCTACAAATTCATGGCGACGTTCCACCACCTCGAATTCGACGGGAGCACCCGCTTCGTCGAATTGGTCAAAGGCGGGCCCGACGTCGTCCTGGACCGGTGCGCGACCGCGTACCGTCCCGGCAGGCGAGCCGTGCCGATCGATGACATGCGGCACGAGATCGCGGCCGCCAATCGCGCCATGTCGGAACAGGGGCTGCGCGTGCTGGCCTTCGCCGCACGCTTGCTCGACGAGCAGGAGGAAGCCGCCGTCGCCGACCCGATGTCGTTCGTCGGGGAACTCACCTTCGTCGGCATGGTCGGGATCATCGATCCGCTGCGGCGCGAGGCGATCGAGGCGGTGCGCACCGCGCGAGCGGCCGGCATCGAGGTCCGCATGATCACCGGAGATCACGCGATCACCGCGTCCGCGATCGGCGCCGAACTCGGCCTCGGTCCCGGTGCGATCGGCGGCGGCGAACTCCAGGCGATGACCGACGAGCAGCTGTCGGCGGCCCTGCCGAATCTGCACGTGTTCGGGCGGGTCACCCCGCAGGACAAACTGCGGCTGGCCGACCTGATGCAGCGCGGCGGTGACGTGGTGGCCATGACCGGCGACGCGGTCAACGACGCCGCCGCGCTGAAGAAGGCCGATATCGGCGTGGCGATGGGATCGGGCAGCGAAGTCACCAAGCAGGCGGGCAAGATGGTGCTCACCGACGACAACTTCGGGACCCTGATCACCGCTATCCGGCTGGGGCGCGGCATCTACGACAAGATCGTGTCCTACATCCGCTATCAGATGTCCAAGCTGTTCGCGCTGGTGGCACTGTTCCTCGTCGCCAGCGTCTTCGACATCAACGACGGGGTCGCGCTGACCCCGCTCATGGTGCTGTTCCAGCACTTCTTCATCACCCTGTTCCCGGTCGCCGTGATCATGCTCGATCCGCCGCCGCCGGACCTGATGAACAAGCCGCCCCGCGACCCGGCGAAGCCGATCGCGAACCGGAATTCGTTCGTGCAGTGGCTGGCCTACGGCGCTCTGCAACTGGCCGTGACGCTCGCCGCAATGCTCCTCGCGCCGGGGGAGATGAGCACGACTACGGCGAGTGTCCCGATGACCATGGCGTTCGTGGTGCTGTCGTTCGGTTCCATCCTGAGCGGCCTGGTCATGCGCCGCGACCCGGAGTCCGGCCTGACCCCACCGGTTCTCGGCGCGGTGAAGATCCTGTCGATTCCGGTCGTGGTCACCGTGTTCGCGGTCGAGATCGGCTTCCTGCAGGATCTGCTGATGACGAGGTCGCTGACGGGTGGTCAGTGGCTGGCCTGCCTGGGCTGGTCGCTCGTGGTCCCGATCGTCATCGAAGCCGAGAAGGCGGTGCGACGTCGGCGCCGATCCGGCGCGCCCGCGCCGATCCCCACAATGGCGGCGGTCGGTCCGGGGACGGGCGAGTGAACGAGTGGTGCTGCCGGACATCGCGTCGTCCCGGTGATTGTCCATACGCCGGTCCTGGCGTGCGGCAGGGGACACCGCGCCGATTTGCCGAACTCTCCTACCGAGAATTTTTGCGGCCGTATCCGGTGGACCAGCACACGGCTTCGGCGCCGCCCCGATTCCCTTGCGGGCAAAATGTCTTCAGCGTTGTGCCGGTGTGTGTCCGGCACGGCGGTCGTGCCGATTGCTCCGGCATGGTCGCCGGTCGCCGGTGCCTGCCCGGCGTGCTATCGGCCGTTCGAATCCGCGGCCTGACCGGGACGATGTCCGTCGTGAGCGCTGATCGGCCGCCGTCCGGCCGTGCGTGAAAGCGTCGTGGACGCGGGACTTCTCTGGGGGTCGCCCCTGTCCGGCAGCGATCTTCGGCGGACGCGGAAGCGTGGAAACAATTCATCGCCTGATATGAGCGCGCTGCCGAACGGAAGTATGTGCTGCGAGACGTATCCGGTGCAGATTGTTTCGGGGTAGAGGAATAGGCACTCATATGAAATTGTCAGCACGCTGCCACGATTGATGGAGGTGGTGTCTATTGGCAATCACAAGTAAGGTTGCCAGTTTATTGCTATAACTGTCGACCGGTAATTCATCGTCGATCGAAGGTGTAGGCGGGGAGGTGCTGCGGCTCCTCGTTCGGCCGTCTGGTCGGTCGAGACGTACCGGCTTGATTCCGGCCCTGACCCGGCATGTACGATGCCCGATCGCAGGTGTCTCTCCTCGGCTACTCGCCTCGGAACCAGGATCTTCTTCGGGGATGCGTGGTCGTAGTAGCGGCGCCGTGCGAGGTGTGTCACGGGTCCGCTCCGCTGGAATCGCGATCCGAAACACCGGCTTCCGTGCGGGGCCGCGAGGTTTGATACGACTAGACTGAGCCAGGCTGCTGTCAGATAGCTTGTCCCGCCAGAGTGTCGATGCTCCACCGCAGATTCAAAAGTTCTGTTTTCAGATTTTGAGCCGACTGGAAATGCCGACAAACAGGAGGTGTGGGAGCCGCCGTAGAGACCACAATGGTGTCCGATTCGGATGCCGGGAACCGGCTGATCGAGCTACACGGGAAACCTGAACGGCGCGGCGAACAGCAGGGGTACGCCGCTTCTCAGCAGACCAAGTGCATATATAAGCCAGATTTCGGACGCGGTGAGCCTGCGTGGTTCCGCCATGCCTTCACGCGTCCGGGTAGGAATAAGGGGTCATGCGATGCATCTGAAGTCAGACGGAACCGCCGATGGCGAACCGGGGTTGATTCCGCTCTCGAGCGCGCAGTACGGCATGTGGCTCGCGGATCATGTGCCCGGTGGACCGGCTGTCAACATCGCACACTACGTCGAGATCGATGGCCCGGTGGACCACGACGCGTTCACCCGCGCGGTGAACAACGGCGGGCACGAAACCGAGTCCCTCGTGGTGCGGGTGATCGAATCCGACGGACGCCCTTATCAATTCGTGGACCGCAGCATCATCTACGACGAGCCGGTGCTGGATTTCAGCGATGCGGAGGATCCGGTCGCGGCGGCGATGGAGTGGATGCGCCGCGACTACAACACGAAGGCGGTCGATCTCAGTCGCGACCGGCTCACCCGGACCAGGCTGATCCGGGTCGGCGAGGACCACTACTTCTGGTACGGCCGCGCGCATCACCTGGTGGTCGACGGGTACGGCGCCTTCAACAGCCTCACCCGAATGGCCGAGCACTACAACGCGCCGCTGGAAGGCAGGCCACCGACGCGGCTGGACGCGGCGAGTCTGCACGACATCGTCGAAGCGGAGCGCGTCTATCGCGCCGGCTCGCGGTACCAGGCGGACAAAAAATATTGGCTGGACAAGGTTTCCGATCTGCCGACACCGGTGAGCCTGTCCGGCCGAACGGCACGTTCCGGCAAGGTGGACCGCGTCGCAGGCCTGCAGCTCCCGGCGCATCTGTCCGACCGGCTCGACCGCTTCGCCGACGAGGTGAACGCATCCGCCGCGCAGGTGGTGATCGCGGCGTTCGCGGCGTTTCTTGCCCGGATGACCGGCACCGAGGACGTCGCGCTGTCGCTTCCGGTGACCGCCCGAGTGACCAAGCGCCTGCGCAACTCCGCCGCGATGTTGGCCAACATGGTGCCGATTCGTTTCGCCGTGCGCCATTCCACCACCGTGGAGGAGCTGGTCCGCGCCTCGGTGTCGGAGCTCGTCTCGGCCATGCGCCACCAGCTGTACCGGTTCGAGGATCTGCGCCGCGACTCGGCCGCGATCGATTCGTCGGCGAACTCGTTCGGCCCGATCGTGAACATCTTGTTCTTCGATTCGGAGATTCGCCTCGGCTCGGCCGTCGGCCGCTACCGCGCGCTGACCTCGGGCGCGCTCGACGATCTGCAGCTCAACCTGTACCGCTCCGGGGCGGACGCGCCGCTGCTCATCGAGTTGCACGGCAATCCGAACCTCTACGGGCAGGACGAACTCGAGTCGCACGCCGACCGGTTCCTGGATTTCCTGCAGCGGATGATGGACTCGTCCCTGGACACCCGCATCGGTGACATCCAGCTGGTCGGCCCCGCCGAGGAATTGCGCATCGTCGAGGAACTCGCCGGTCGCGACGGCGAATCCCCGTCGGCCACATTGGTGGATCTGCTGACCCGGCAAGCGGCGGCGACTCCGTCCGCGGTGGCCGTGACGTCCGATGCGACCACTCTCACCTACCGCGAGCTCGACGAACGATCCACCCGGTTCGCCCGCGGGCTCATCGCACTCGGCGCGGGACCGGAAGCACTGGTGGCCATCGCGATGCCTCGCGACGCCGACCTGATCGTCGCCGTGCTCGGCGTGCTGAAATCGGGCGCGGGGTACCTTCCACTGGACACCGCCCATCCGGCCGAGCGGCTCGAATACGTACTGGGCGACGCGAACCCGATCGCGGTGGTGACCACGCGGGGCATGCGCGAGCACGTGCCCGGCGATCCCGGCCGCGTCGTGCTGTTCGACGACGTGCTCGCCGCGGAGCAGGCCGCGGACCCGATCACCGATGCCGATCGGACCGGTCCGTTGCGTCCCGATCACCTCGCCTATGTCATCTATACGTCCGGATCGACCGGTCGGCCGAAGGGCGTGTCGATCACGCACCGCGCCGTGTCCACCTACCTGGTGAACTCGTGCGCGGCGATCGGGATTCGATCCGACGACGTCTGGACGCTGTTCCACTCCTTCGCCTTCGACTACTCGGTCTGGGAGATCTTCGGCGCACTGGTCACCGGCGGCCGGATCGTGGTCGTGGACAGCCTCACCACCCGTTCGCCGGACGACGTGGTGCGCCTGGCGGCGCGGGAGAAGGTCACCGTCTTCAGCCAGACGCCGTCGGCGTTCTATCAGTTCGCGGCCGCGCGCCAGCGGTACGCGCACGCAGGAGAGCCGGAAGGCGAACTGTCGCTGCGGCTGGTCGTCTTGTCCGGCGAAGCTCTCGATCCCGCCGGGCTGGCCGACTGGTACGAGCACAACCCGGACCTGCCGGTGCTGGCCAACAGTTACGGCATCACCGAGACCACCGTCTTCGTCACCTACACCGACCTCACGCCGGACGTCGCCGTCCCGGGCGCGCCGAGCACGGTCGGCCCGGCATTGCCGGGCCTGCGAACCTATGTCCTGGACGAGCGGTTGCGTCCGTGCCCGCTCGGCGCATGGGGCGAGATCTACGTCGCGGGAACGCAGCTGGCTCGCGGCTATCTCAACCGACCGGCGTTGAGCGCGGGACGTTTCGTCGCCGACCCCTTCGGCGGTTCGGGTCAGCGTCTCTACCGCAGCGGCGACGTGGCGCGCTGGAATCACCGGGGCGAACTGGAGTATCGCGGCCGCGCCGACCAGCAGGTGCAGTTGCGCGGGTTCCGGATCGAGCTGGACGAGATCCGCAACGCCCTGCTGGCCCACGACAGCGTCGCCGCGGCGGTCGTCGTGGTGCATCTGCCCGGCACGGAGGCGGCCCGGCTGGTGGGATACGTCGTACCCGCCGTCGGCGCCACCTGCGAGCCGGACGAGTTGCGCACCCACGTCGGCGGGATGCTGCCGGAGTACATGGTGCCGTCGAGCGTCGTCGTGATCGACGCGGTGCCGCTGACCGTGAACGGCAAAGTGGATCACCGGGCATTGCCCGAGCCGGTGTTCGATTCGGCCGCGGCCTACGTCGCTCCGCGCACGGCCGTCGAGGAGTCGATCGCCGACGTCTTCGCCGAGGTGCTCGGCACCGACCGGGTGGGCGTGTTCGACAGCTTCTTCGACCTCGGCGGCAACTCGATCACCGCGACCAGCGCGGCGGTGCGTATCGCGGAAGCGACCCGGTGCGATGTGTCGGTGCGCGACCTGTTCGTCAAGCAGACCATCGCGGAACTCGCCGCGCACATCGAGGACGGACACCGTTCCGGCAGGCCCGTGCTGCGGGCGGCGGACAGACCCGATCCCATTCCGCTCGCGCCGGCGCAGAACAGGATGTGGCTGGTCAACCAGACCGACCCGGCCTCGGCCGCCTACAACATTCCGCTGATCGTCCAGCTCACCGGACGTCTCGACGCGGCGGCGCTGCGTGCCGCGCTGACCGACGTGATCGATCGGCACGAATCGCTGCGCACCGTCTACCCCGCGGTGAACGGCGAGGGGACACAAGTGATTCTGCCTGCCGACGAGGTCGTCGCGGGGCTCGACCTGACGCCGCGGCCGACCGACCCGGACGACATCGAGGGCCGAATCCGCGACCTGGCTTCGGTCGGGACCGATCTGCGCGAACGCGCTCCGATCCGGGTGGCGCTGCTCGCTACCGCCGACCGCACGCGGCATGTGCTGGCCGTGGTCCTGCACCACATCTGCTGCGACGGATCGTCGCTGCGGCCCCTCGCGGCGGATGTCGCCGTCGCCTACGAGGCGAGGGCGCAGAAGAAGATCCCGGACTGGGAACCGCTGAGCGTCCAGTACGCCGACTACAGCGTCTGGCATCGCAGCCTGCTCGGCGACCCGGACGATCCGGATTCCCGGGCGGCCCGCCAATTGCGGTACTGGTCGCAGCGTTTGGCGGGGATGCCGCCGGTCCTCGAGCTGCCCGCCGACCGGCCGCGTCCGGCCCGCCGGACCATGCGCGGCGACGTCGCGGACACGGTGATCCCCGCGGAGACCTTCGCCGGAATCGAGCGGCTGGCGCGTGCCGCCAACGTCACGACGTTCATGGTCGTCCACGCCGCCCTGGCCGTGCTGCTGGCCCGGATGTCGGGCTCGGCGGACATCACCATCGGCACGCCGGTCGCCGGTCGCGGCGAACGCGCGCTCGAGCCGCTGATCGGCATGTTCGTCAACACCGTGCCATTGCGTACCGAGGTGTGCGCCGAGGAGTCGTTCACCGAGTTCCTCACGCGCGTCAAGGGCATCGACGTCGACGCCTTCGCCAACAGCGACCTGCCCTACGAACGTGTCGTGGACGAACTGCATCCGAAGCGGTCCCCGGCGTACGCGCCGCTGTGCCAGGTGTATCTCGCGTTCGAGAACATGGACCGGGCGAACTTGGAGCTGTCCGAGCTCACCGTCGAGCTGCTGGACCCCGGCGCCGAGCCAGCGAAGGTGGACATCATCGTCACCGTCGCCGAGAACACCGCCGCGGGCGGCGATGTCGCGCTGCGCGTCAACTACGCGACGGACCTGTTCGATCGGGAGACCGTCGAAGAGCTGGCCGAACGGCTGAATCGGGTGCTCGACGCCTTCGTGGCGAATCCACGGGCCCGAGTCGGCGACGTGGATTTGTTGTCGGGGGTCGAGCGCCTGGGATTGGTCCCGGCCTCCGGTGGTCGTGCCGAGCCGCCTCGGGTGCTGGCGGATGTGTTGCTGGTGGGTGAACGCACCGCGCCTGCCGTGGTGGCGGGGGATCGCGTGCTCTCCTACGGGGAGTTGGACGAATGGTCGAATCGTCTCGCACGGGCGCTGATCGACTGGGGTGTGGGGCCGGGGGATCAGGTCGCGCTGGCCATGGGGCGGTCGGTGGAGTTCGTGGTCGGTGTGTGGGCGGTGGCGCGGGCCGGCGCCGCGTTCGTGCCGGTCGATCCGCGCTATCCGAGCGAGCGGGTCGCGCACCTGGTCGCGGACGCGAATATCGAGGTCGGACTCACCGTCGAGGCGTCGTGCGGCATGCTTCCCGGTCACGTGCGGCAACTGGTTCTCGACCATCCCGGCACCGAGGCGTTCCTCGCGGCGCAGTCCCCGGCCGTGGTGACCGACGCGGAACGGGTGCGGGCCTGCCGTGTGGCCGACGCGGCCTACGTGGTGTACACCTCGGGCTCGACCGGCAGGCCGAAAGGTGTGGCGGTCACCCACGAGGGCTTGGCCAATTTCGCGATCGAGCAGCGCGAGCGGTATCGGGTGGATCGCAGGTCGCGCGTGTTGCAGGTGGCGGCGCCCGGCTTCGACGCGGTGATGCTCGAGTTGCTCATGGCGCACGCGAACGGCGCGGTGCTCGTCGTCTCGCCGCCGGAGGTGTTCGCCGGGGCCCAGCTGGCGGAATTGATTCGCGCACAAGAGGTCTCGCACGCCTTCGTGACGCCCAGCGTGCTGGCGACGATGTCGCCCGCCGGACTCGATTCGCTGCGGGTGCTGGTGGCGGGTGGCGAAGCGGTATCGGCCGAGACGGTTTCGGTATGGGCGCCGGGGCGTCGGCTGCACAACGGGTACGGGCCGACCGAGACCACGATCATGGTGGCGATCAGCGATCCGCTGTGCGTCGGCGACCCGGTGACCATCGGCGGCCCGATCCGCGGCGTCGACGCGGTGGTTCTCGACGACCGGTTGCGGCCCGTCCCGGTCGGGGTGACCGGACAGCTGTACGTCTCGGGCGTGCAGCTGTCGCGCGGGTACCTCAATCGTCCCGCCTCGACCGCCGTCACATTCGTCGCAAACCCGTACGGTCCCGCGGGCACTCGCATGTACGGCACCGGTGACCTGGCGCGCTGGACCGCCGATCACACCTTGGAGTACCTGGGACGCACCGACTTCCAAGTCAAGATCCGCGGACAGCGCATCGAACCGGGCGAGATCGAAGCCGTCCTCGCCGGGCACCCCACCGTCGCGGCAGCCGTCGTGGTGGGCGTGCACGCCGAGACCGGGTCGCGCCTGGCGGCGTACGTGGTGCCCGCCGACGGCGTGGTCGATACCGCGGAACTGACGAGGTATGCGGCGCAACGCCTGCCGTCGCACATGGTGCCGGACACCGTCATGGTGCTCGACACGCTCCCACTGTCGTCGGTGGGCAAAGTCGATCGCGCCGCCCTGCCGGAACCGGAATTCGCGCCCGCCGTGGATTTCGTCGCGCCGCGCAACGCCACCGAACAGATCGTGGCCGACATCTGCGCGGGCGTGCTGGGCGTCGAACGCGTCGGCGTGCTCGACAGTTTCTTCGATCTCGGCGGCAACTCGCTGTCGGCCACCCGCGCGGCCGCGCAGCTCAGCGGTGCGTTCGGCGTCGAGGTGCCGCTGCGCGCGATCTTCGAGACGCCGACCATCGGGGCGCTGGCGGAGCGCCTGCGCAGTGCCGACGCGGCGACCAGGGCGCCGCTGGTGCCGCAGGAGCGCCCGGACCGGATCCCGCTCTCACCCGCCCAGGCCCGGATGTGGTTTCTCAATCAGTTCGACACGAGCTCACCGGTGTACAACATCCCGCTGGTCGTGCGGATGTCGGGAGACCTCGACGTGGCTGCGATGCACGCAGCGATCGCGGATGTGCTCGAACGGCACGAGGCGCTGCGGACGGTATACCCGGACAGCGACAGCGGGCCGCACCAGATGATCGTGTCGGTGCCGACGGCGCTGCCGCCGCTGACGCCGGTGGCGGTCGCGGCCGGTGCGGTCGAGGCGCGCGTCGCCGCCGAGGTCGCCGCGGGCTTCGACGTCACCACCGAGGTTCCGTTCCGGGTCGCGTTGGTGCGCATCGCGGCCGACGAGCATGCCTTGGTGCTCGTGGTCCATCACATCAGCTTCGACGGGTCCTCGCTCGCGCCGCTGGCCGCGGACCTGATGGCCGCTTACCGTGCCCGGGTCGGGAACGAAGCGCCGCGGTGGGCCCCGTTGCCGGTGCAGTACGCGGATTACGCGCTGTGGCAACGGAAGTTGCTCGGCAGCGAGGACGATCCGCACAGTCCGACCGTCGCCCAGACCCGGTACTGGATCGCGGCTCTCGCCGATCTGCCCGAGGTACTGGATCTGCCCACCGACCGTACGCGGCCCGCGAAGCAGTCGTTCCGGGGCGCGACGGTCTCGGCCACCCTTCCCGCGGATCTGCACCGCGAGGTGATCGCGCTGGCCCGCAGCCACGACGCGACGGTCTTCATGGTGATGCACGCGGCCTACGCGGCACTGCTGGCGCGGTTGTCCGGTACCGGGGACATCGCGGTCGGCACACCGATCGCCGGTCGTGGCGAGCCGGGGTTGGACGGCCTGGTCGGGATGTTCGTCAACACGCTGGTGTTGCGGACGTACATCGAACCCGGCGCGTCCTTCGTCCGGATCCTGGACCAGGTCCGGGCCACCGACCTTGCCGCCTTCGAGAACGCCGACATCCCGTTCGAGCGTCTGGTAGAGGTGCTGAATCCGCCGCGCTCGACGGCACACGCGCCGTTGACGCAGGTGGGCTTCTCGTTCCAGAACATCGAGATCCCCACGGTGCGGTTCGAGGGCCTGACGGTCTCGGCGCGGATGGCCGATCCGAGCGTGGCGAAGTACGACCTGCACCTGAATCTGGTCGACGCCTTGGCGGCGGATGGTGAGCCGGGGGACATGGCGGTCGAATTCGGCTACGCGAAGGATCTTTTCGACGAGGCGACCGTCGAGTCGATGTTCGACCGCTATCTGCTGTTGCTGCGTGCGATCGTCGGTGACCCCACCCGCGCCATCGGCGACGTGGATCTGGTCACCGCCGAAGAGGCGCACCGGATCGCGGCCCGGTCGAGCGGCGTGCGGACGCAGGCTCCGTCAGCCACGATCGCGGACCTCTTCGCCGCACAGGTGGCCGCGACGCCGGAACACCCAGCGGTGCTCGACGCCGCCGGTGGTGCCCGGCTCGACTACCGGGAATTCGGGGCACGGGTGAATTCGCTGGCCCGGGCGCTGATCCGGCGCGGCATCGGACCGGAGACCGTCGTGGCGGTGGCGATGCGCCGCTCGGTGGACCTGCTGGCCACGCTGTACGCCATCCACGCGGCCGGCGCGGCCTATTTGCCACTGGACCCGGACCATCCGGCCGACCGGGTGAGCTCCGTCCTCTCCGCCGCGCGTCCCGCCGCGATTCTCACCCGTACGACCGACCGGGCGAGTCTGCCCTGCGACGTGCCGGTCTGGACGCTCGGCGAGCTGGAGGCCGAGCGCCTGGACGCGTCGGCGCTGACCGATGCCGATCGGATCCGGCCGCTGCGCCCGGACGATCTGGCCTACGTCATCTACACCTCCGGTTCGACGGGTGTGCCCAAGGGCGTGGCGGTTCCGCACGCCGCGGTGGTGAATCAGCTGCGCTGGATGCGCGACCACTACCGGCTCGGTGGCGGCGATGTCATGCTGCTGCGCACCCCGGTGACGTTCGACCTCTCCGTCTGGGAGCTGTTCTCCGCGCCGACCTGCGGCGCTGCCTTGGTGGTCGCCGGTCCCGACGTGCACGGCGATCCGCGCGAGATCGCCCGGCTGATGGCCGAGTATCACGTGACCACGGTGGATTTCGTCCCGTCGCTGCTCGCGGTGTTCCTCGAGGTGGCAACTCCGGATCAGTTCCCGGACCTGCGGCGCGTACTGTGCATCGGTGAGGCGTTGTCCGCGGAGATCGCGCGCCGCTTCCGGGATTTCAGCGACGCCCGCATCGACAACCTGTACGGCCCGACGGAAGCGGCGGTCAGTGTCACCGCGCACCGGATCGACGTGGTCGAAGGCGCGGCCGTGCCGATCGGCGTGCCCGAGGCGAATGTCACGGTGCACGTGCTGGACTCGCGGCTGCATCCCGTGCCGGTCGGCGTCACCGGCGAGCTGTATTTGGGCGGCGCGCAGCTTGCCCGCGGATACCACCGACGTCCGGACCTGACGGCGGCGACGTTCGTCGCCGACCCCTCCGGCGCCGCGGACGGCGCGCGCCTCTATCGCACCGGTGACCTCGTGCGCTGGGACGGCGACGGCAACCTGCGCTATATCGGCCGCGCCGACACCCAGGTGAAGGTGCGCGGCCTGCGGATCGAACTCGGCGACATCGAAGCGGCCCTGCTCGCGCACGAGCAGGTGCGCGCGGCTGTCGCGCAGGTACGCGGCGACGGCGGCGAGCAGCGGCTGGTGGCCTACGTCGTCGCGGATGGCGCGTTCGACGCCCGGCAGGTCCGGAATACGCTGCTGGACCGGCTGCCCGCCTACATGGTGCCGTCGTCGGTGACCCGGATCGACTCGATTCCCCTGAATGCCAACGGCAAGGTGGACTATCGAGCGTTGCCCGAACCGGACCCGAGCGCCCAGGACACCGAGTTCCGGGCGCCGCGAGGTCTCATCGAACAGGCGATCGCCGCGGTTTTCGCGGAACTGTTCGACCGCCCCGAAATCGGCGCGGACGACGATTTCTTCGAGTTGGGCGGCAACTCGCTGGTCGCCACGCGCGCGCTGAGCCGGATCGGGGACGTTGTCGACGTGACCATTCCGGTGCGCGCGATCTTCGAGGCACCGACCGTGTCGGGGCTGGCCGAGCGCATCGCCCAGTTGCGCGCGGTCCCGAGTCTGCCCGCGCCGACGCGGGTCACGCGGCCGGACCGTATCCCGCTGTCGCACGCGCAGACCCGGATGTGGTTCCTCAACCAGTACGACCCCGCCGCGCCAGGATATGTCGTGCCACTGGCGATCCGGCTGGAAGGCGCGCTCGATCCGGCCGCGTTGACGGCCGCTGTCGGCGATGTGGTCGAGCGGCACGAGAGCTTGCGCACCATGTATCCCGCGGTCGACGGCACGCCCACCCAAGTTGTGCTGAACGCCGAAGATGTACTCGCGACCTGCGATCTCACCCCGCAGGCCGTCGGTGAGCGGGAACTGCCGCACCGGCTGGCCGAATTCTGCGGCACCGGATTCGACGTGGCCGAGGGTGTGCCGCTGCGGGTGGCGCTGTACCAATTGTCCGACGAGGCGTGGACGCTCGCGCTGGCCGCGCACCACATCAGTTGTGACGGCTTCTCGGTGGCCCCGCTGGCGGCCGACCTGGTGACGGCGTACCGGGCGCGCTCCGGCGGTACCGCGCCGGATTGGGCGCCGCTGCCGGTGCAGTTCGCCGACTACGCCTTGTGGCAGCGAGCGGTTCTCGGTTCCGTGGACGACCAGAACTCGCCGATGGCCCGCGACATCGCTTATTGGCGAACCCAGCTCGCGGGCGTACCGGAGTTGCTCGAATTGCCGACCGACCGGCCGAGGCCGATCGAGCAATCCCAGCGCGGGGCGGTGATCCAGGTCGTCATACCCGGTGAACTGCAAGGCCGGGTGGAGTCGCTGGCACGGCGCTCCGGTGCCACCACGTTCATGGTGGTGCACGCGGCCCTGGCGGTGCTGCTGTCGAGGCTGTCCGGCAGCGACGACGTCACGGTCGGTGTGCCGCACGCGGGCCGGGGCGACCGGTCGCTGGACCACCTGGTCGGCATGTTCGTCAACACCTTGGTGCTGCGGTCGCGGATCACGCTCGACCAGACGTTCGCGAGTCTGCTGGACCAGGTGCGGCGCACCGACATCGAGGCGTTCGATCACGCCACCGTGCCGTTCGAGCAACTGGTGGACGCGCTGAACCCGGTGCGATCGACCGCGCATACGCCGTTGTTCCAAGTGCTGCTGGCCTACCAGAACATGACCCGGGCTCGCGTCGAACTGCCGGGACTCACCGTGGAGAACGTGGACCCCTGCGACAGCGCGGCGATCTACGACCTGCTGCTGATGATCAGCGAAGGCCACGGCACGCACAACGAGCCGACCGGCATGACGTTACGCCTGACCTACGCCACGGATCTGTTCGACGAGGACACGGTGCGCGGCTTCGCCGACCGGTTCGTCCAGGTCCTCGATGCCGTGGCCCGCGATGCCGAAGCCACCGTCGGGGAGATCGGCCTGCTCGACGAGGCCGAGTGGTCCCGAGTGCTGGAGCGGTGGAACGACACCGGTGGCTCGGCCGCACCGGGCCGGACGCTCGTCGACGTCTTCGACGAACAGGTCGCGCGCACCCCGGACGCCACGGCGCTGCGGCTTCCGGACGGAAGCACGTCGACCTACCAGGATTTCGACGCACGCGTCAACCGGCTGGCTCGCTGGCTCATCGAGAGCGGTGCCGGGCCGGAGACGATCGTGGCGGTGGCCGTCCGCCGATCGGCCGAGCTGGTCACGGCACTGTACGCGGTCGTGAAGGCGGGCGCCGCGTTCCTGCCCATCGACCCGGATCACCCGAGCGCGCGGATCGCGCACGTCCTCGGCGCAGCCGATCCTCTGCTGGTGCTCACGACCGCGGACGACGGCCAGGGCCTGCCCGACGGATTCGAGTACGCGCGGATCGACCGGCTGGACGTGACCGGTCTGTCCGGTGCCCGGATCACGGACGCGGAGCGCCGCACGCCGCTGCGGCCGAACCACCTGGCTTATGTGCTGTTCACCTCCGGGTCCACCGGGGTGCCCAAGGGCGTGGCGCTGACCCATGCCGCCACCGTGAGCCAGCTGGCGTGGGCCCAGCAGCGGTGGCCGCACGGAACGTCCGACGCGGTGCTGCACAAGACGCCGATCACGTTCGACATCGCCGTGTGGGAGTTGTTCTGGCCGTTGCAGACCGGCGCGCACATCGTCGTGGCCGAACCGGGCGGACATCGCGATCCCGTTTACCTGGCGGAGGTCATCGCACGGTACGAGATCACCACCGTGCACTTCGTCCCGTCGATGCTCGATGTCCTGCTGGAATCGGCCGGGGTCGCGGAACTGCCCTCGATCCGGCGGGTGTTCGTCGCGGGTGAGGCGCTGGCGCAGCGCACGGTCGACGCCGCGGCGCACGTCTTCGCGCACGCGGAGCTGGTGAACTGGTACGGGCCCGCGGAGGCGGAGGTGGTCACCGCGCAGCGGTGCGCGCCGGGTGCGTCGGCCGTCGCGGCCGTGCCGATCGGAGCGCCCGCCGGCGGCATGAAGGTCTACGTGCTGGATTCGCGGTTGCGGCCGGTGCCGGTCGGGGTCGTCGGGGAGCTGTACGTCTCGGGTGTCCAATTGGCGCGCGGATACCACGGGCGCGCCGACCTCACCTGCGGCGCCTTCGTCGCCAACCCGTTCGGCGTCGCGGGACAGCGGCTGTACCGGACCGGGGACCTGGTCCGGTGGCGCAAGACCGGCGAACTGGAATACTTGGGGCGCGGCGACTTCCAGGTGAAGGTGCGCGGTCAGCGGGTGGAGCCCGGTGACATCGAAGCCGCGCTGCGCGCCTGCGGGCAGGTAGCGCGTGCGGTGGCCATCGTGACGACGGAGCGCATCGTCGGTTACGTGACGTTGGCGCCGGGCGCGGTCACCGACGGCCGCGCGATCCGCGAAGAGCTGACCCGGACGCTGCCGTCCTACTTGGTTCCGGACGTCGTGCAGGTGCTCGACGCGATGCCGCTCACCGCCAACGGCAAGCTCGACCGCCGGGCGCTGCCCCGGCCGGTGTTCGACGACGGCGCGGACTTCGTCTCGCCGCGCACCGACGGCGAGGTGGTGCTCGCGCGTCTGGTCGCCGAACTCACCGGCGCGGAACGGGTGAGCGTGACCGCGAACCTCTTCGAGATCGGTGTCAACTCGCTGTCGGCCGCTCAGCTCGCGGCGCGGGCCCAGGCGGTCGTCGGTGTCGATGTCGGTATCAAGGATGTTTTCGATGCGGCGACCATCGCCGCACTGGCGGAGCGGATCTCGGCACGGACCAGATCCACCGCTGTTGCGCTGACCGCGCGGCCACGCACCGGCGCGGTCCCGTTGGCGGCGGCGCAACGGCGGATCTGGTTCCTCAACCAGTTCGACACCTCCTCGGCGGCCTACAACATCTGCTTCGCGGCCCGCCTGACCGGGCCGCTGGACACCGAGGCACTTCGTGCCGCGTTCCTCGACGTGGTGACCAGGCACGAGCCCTTGCGGACGGTGTATCCGCTCGTCGACGGCGAGCCCTGCCAGGTGGTGCGGGAGGTCGCGACGATCGCCGCGGACATGGCCTTCGAACCGGAGCCGGTCGTCGGCGAGACGGAACTCGCCGACCGCATACGGAACGTGGTCGAGGCGGGATTCGACATCGCGGAATCGGTACCCGTGCGTGCGCGGTTGTATCGCACCGCGCCGCGGGAACATGTGCTGGTGGTGGTGGTCCATCACATCGCCGCCGACGGAGCGTCGATGGCTCCGCTCGGCCGCGACGTGTTCGCCGCGTACCGGGCGCGGGTGGGCGGCCATGCGCCCCGGTGGGAATCGCCGGTGGTCCAGTACGCCGACTACGCGATGTGGCAACAGGAGCTGCTCGGCTCCGAGGACGATCCGGCGTCGCTGATCGCGCGGCAGATCGATTACTGGACCGACGCTCTGGACGGTTCCCCGGAGCTGCTCGCCCTGCCGACGGACCGGCCACGCCCCGCCACCCTCTCGACCGACGGCGGCAACGTCCGGTTCGAGCTGCCCGCGCGGCTGCACGACGACATCGTGCGGCTGGCCCACCGCGAGGGCGTCACGGTGTTCGTCGTCCTGCACGCGGCCCTGTCGATCCTGTTGGCGCGCACCGCGCACAGCGACGACATCTCGGTCGGCACGCCGGTCGCCGGTCGCGGCAGGCCGGAACTCGACGATCTCGTCGGCATGTTCGTGAACACGGTGGTGCTGCGGACCCGCATCGATGAGGACCGCTCGTTCCGGGAGCTTCTGGCCGAAGTACGCGATATCGACCTCGAAGCGCTCGCCCACGCCGACCTGCCCTACGAGCGGCTCGTCGACGTCATCGGCCGTCCGCGTTCGACGGCGTATTCGCCACTGTTCCAAGTGATGTTCGGGTTGCAGAACACCGGAGCGGCCCGATTCGAGTTGCCCGGAATCGACGTCGAGATCATGGACCCCGGCATCGCGCAGGCCAAAGCCGACCTCACCGTGCTGGTGACCGAGCGGCGCGAAGGCGATCGGCCCGCCGGAATCGACGGCGAGATCATCTACGCCACAGATCTTTTCGTCCGATCGACCGCGCATGCTCTGGCGGAGAGGTTCGTCCGCGTGCTCGAGGCGGTCACCTCCCATCCGGCGCGGGCGATCGGCCACATCGATCTGTTGAGCGCCGCCGACACCGACCGCTTGGTGCCCGCGCGAGGCGGCGCCGACGCGCGGCCTTGCTTGCTGCCGGATCTGCTGGCGACGGCCGTGGCATCGGCTCCGGCGGCGGTGGCCCTGATCGGGGACGGCGAAACCGTCACGTACGCGGAGCTGGACGTCAGGGCCAACCGGCTCGCTCGTCACCTGCTCACCCAGGGAGTCGGGCCGGGAGTGTTCGTGGCGCTGGCCGTGCCACGCTCCGTCGAGTATCACGTCGCCATGTGGGCGATCGCGAAGACCGGCGCCACGTTCGTTCCGGTCGATCTGCGCTACCCCGCCGAGCGGATCGCGCACATGGTGAGCGATTCCGGCGTCCGAGTCGGGCTCACGCTCGCGACCGCGCGCGAGGAGCTGCCGGACGCTGTGCGCTGGCTGATGCTCGACGATCCGAGCACGGCGGAGGAGATCACGGCGCGGTCCGGCGAGGCGGTGACCGACGCGGATCGCGGACGTGTGCTGCGGATCGAGGATGCCGCGTACCTGATCTACACGTCCGGTTCGACCGGAACGCCCAAGGGCGTCGTGGTCACCCATGCCGGGTTCGCGAACTTCGCGGCCGAGCAAACCGAACGCTACCGGGTCGACGGCACGTCGCGGGTGCTGCAAGTGGCGGCGCCCGCGTTCGACGCGGTGCTGCTGGAAGCGTTGATGGCACATGCGGCGTGCGCGGCGTTGGTCGTGTCGCCACCGGAGGTGTTCGGCGGGCCGGATCTGGCCGCGCTGATCCGGACGCATCGGGTGTCGCACGCGTTCTTGACGCCGAGCGTGCTGGCGACCATGGCGCCCGCCGGTCTGGAGTCGGTGCGGATGCTCGCGGTCGGCGGCGAGATGGTGCCCGCGGAGCTGATCGCCACCTGGGCGCCAGGTCGCCGGTTGCACAACATCTACGGCCCGACCGAGACGACGATCGTGATCACGATGAGCGACCCGGTGCGGCCGGGCGATCCGATCGCGATCGGCGGCCCGATTCGCGGCGCGGAGGCCTTGGTGCTGGACGCGCGCTTGCGCCCGGTGCCGGTCGGAGTCACGGGGGAGTTGTACCTGTCGGGTGCACAGTTGGCGCGCGGCTATCTCAACCGGCGTGCGGTCACTGCCGGTGCGTTCGTCGCGAATCCCTACGGTGGACCGGGCGCGCGGATGTACCGCACCGGAGACATCGTCCGCTGGACGACGCGACGCACGCTCGAATACGTCGGCCGCAGCGACTTCCAGATCAAGATCCGTGGCCAGCGCATCGAACTCGGTGAGATCGACGCGGCGCTGCTCACGCACCCGGCGGTGGCCGCCGCGGTGACCGTCAGCCGCACGGGGCCGGGCGGGCAGCAGGTGCTGGCCGCGTACATCGTGACCGAAGGCGCGACGGTCGCCGATCCGGAGACGGTGCTCGAACACGTCGCGTCGGTGTTGCCCGCGCACATGGTGCCGTCGGTGCTGACGGTGCTCGATCGCATGCCGATCACCTCGACGGGCAAGGTGGATCGGAAAGCGTTGCCGGAGCCGGTCTTCCGCGCCGATGGAGCCGACGCGGAGGCGGCGTCCACCGATCTGGAACGCACCGTCGCGGCCGCGTTCGCCGACGTTCTCGGCGTCGCGTCGGTCGGCGTCTCCACCTCGTTCTTCGCCCTCGGCGGCGATTCGATCCTGTCGATCCAGCTGGCTTCCCGGTTGAAGTCGGCAGGTGTCGTCGTGACGGCGCGGGACATCTTCGAGCAGAAGACCGTTCGTGGCCTGGCGCGGGTCGCCGCGGCCGCCGAACGGACCTCGCTCGCGGAGTTGCCGGGTGGCGGCGTGGGCGAGATTCGGTTCACCCCGGTGGTTTCCTGGTTCACCGAGCGACTCGGCGCCGCTCCTCGGTTCGCTCAGTCGATGCTGGTGCGCTTGCCGCGCGACGCGCGAGTCGAGGACGTGACCGCGACGGTGCGGGCCGTGCTGCGACAGCACGACATGCTGCGCGCGCGGCTGCGCGAACACTGCTTGGAGGTGCCGCGGCCGGAGGCCGCCGACGCCGCGGGCGTGGTGCTGACCCGCACCTTCCGCGCGCACGAGACTCCGGGCAGTGACGGTTTCAGCGCGGTGGTGGAAGGGGCGCTGGCCGAGGCGTCGGAACGCCTCGACCCGGCGGCGGGCCGGATGGTGCAGGTCGTGTGCCTGCTGCCCGAACCGGGCCTCGACGCCGAGGCGCGGGCGCTCGTGGTCGTCCATCACCTCGTGGTCGACGGTGTGTCCTGGCGAATCCTGATTCCCGATTTCGCGACCGCCTGGCAGCAGGTCACGCGGGGACGAACGGTGGAATTGCCCGCGCAAGGGACATCCATGCGCCGATGGGCGCACGCGCTGGCCGATGCCGCCGCGGCCCGTGCCGGGGAGTTCGACCTGTGGCACCGGATGGGTGCGGCGCCGGATCCGCTGCTCGGCAGCGCGGTGCTCGATCCCGCTGTCGACACCCAGTCGACCGTGCGGCATCTGACGGTGTCCCTCCCGGTGGACGTCACGTCGGCATTGCTCGACGCGGTGCCGAAGGCCGCGCACGGCAGCGTCGACGACGCGCTGCTGGCCGGCCTGGCCGTGGCGGCGACGCGCTGGCGGCACCGGCGCGGTATCGCGCACGCGGGTGTGAAAGTCCTCTTGGAGGGGCACGGCCGCGCGGAACAGATCGCCGAGGGAGCGGATGTCTCCCGCACGGTGGGCTGGTTCACCAACACCTATCCCGTGGCGCTCGACCTGAGCGGGGTGAATGCGGATGATCCGCGTGCCGCGGTGAAATCCGTGAAGGACCAGTTGCGCGTGATCCCGGACAAGGGGATCGGCTACGGCCTGTTGCGTTACCTCCACGCCGACACCCGCGACCGGCTCGCGGCACTGCCGGAGCCGCAGATCGGGTTCAACAATCTCGGCCGGGTCGGCGTCGACCTCACGACGCTGTCCGACCTCGCGTGGATTCCGACCGACGAGCCGTTCGACCGGTGGTCGGCCTTCGATCCCGACATGCCCGCGGCGGCGGCCATCACGATCGATGTGAACATCGTGGATACCGAAGCGGGACCGCGCCTGTCGGCGCGGATCGGCTACGCGTCCCGGCTGTTCGAGCGCGACGACGTGGCCGAACTCGCCGACGAATGGACCGGCGCGGTGACCGGGATCGCCACCGCGGCCCTCGCGGACGAGGACTGGGGCTTCTCACCCGCCGACGTTCCACTCGTGGAGGTCACACAATCCGACCTGGACGGGTTCGCCAACCGTTACGGAGCGCTCGGCGATGTCTGGTCGCTGGCGCCCCTGCAGGCGGGACTGCTGTTCCATGCCGAACTCGCCGCGGGTGATCTCGACGTCTACACGGCGCAATCGACGCTCGCCCTCGCCGGTGTGATCGATGCGGATCGGCTGGAGCGCTCCGCCGCGGCCTTGCTGGAGCGTCATCCGAATCTGCGAGCCGCCTTCGTGCGCACGGCCGATGGCACTCCGGCGCAGGTGATTCCGGCGGCCGCCGCCGTGCGCTGGCGGCGGGTCGATCTGCGCGACGGCACGACGACCCCCGAGGAGCTGATCGCGGCCGAGCGGGCGGTCCCGTTCGATCCCGCCGATCCTCCGCTGCTGCGGTTCCTGCTGATCGACGTGGCGCCGCAGGACTTCCGGCTGGTGCTGACGGCGCACCACCTGCTGTTGGACGGCTGGTCGTTGCCGTTGCTGTGGCGCGAGTTGATCGGCCTCTACGCGGTGAGCGCGCGGGCCGAGCTGCTGCCCGCCGCGGCGTCGTACCGCGGCTACCTGGAATGGCTGGATCGGCGTGAGTCGTCGACCGGCATCGAGGTGTGGCGGGAGGTCCTGCGCGATTTCACCGAACCGACGGTGATCGCCGACGCGCGGACACACACGACGGTCGGCATCCCGGTCGACCTGGCGGTGGTGCTGGATCGCACCGTCACCGCGGAACTGGTGGAATTCGCTCGGGCGCGGGCGGTGACCATGTCGACGATCGTGCAGTTCGCCTGGGCGGTGGTCCTGGGGAACCTGCTCGGCACCGAGCGTGTGGTGTTCGGTAGCACGGTGTCGGGACGTCCCGCCGACCTGCCCGGTGTGGAGTCGATGATCGGCTTGTTCATCAACACGATTCCGGTAGCCGTGCACCTCCCGCGAACCTGGACCGTCGAGGACGCGCTGCGGCGGTTGCAGGCCGACAACACCCGCTTGCTCGATCACCACGACGTCGAACTGTCCCGGATCCTGGCGGACACGGGCGCTGCCCAGCTGTTCGACACGCTGGTCGTCTTCGAGTCGTATCCGGTCGACAGCAGCGGCCTCGGCGACGCGGACATCGACGGCATGCGGGTGGTCGCGGCCGATGGAAGCGACGCCGCGCACTACCCGATCACGGTGCAGGCGCACCAGACCGATCAGCTGCACGTCATGATCCGCTACCAGCAGGCCCGCGTGGACGACTCGACGGCCGCCGGCCTGGCCGCCCGGCTGGAGACCGTGCTGCGCGCCATCACGACCGATCCGGGCGCGCGGCTGGGCGCGGTCGACCTGCTGACCGCGGCCGAGCGCCGTGACCTGGTACCCGCCACCGGCGGACCCGCCGCAGCGCCCCGGGTTCTCGCTGAGCTGTTGGCCGCCGGTGTCGCGGTGGATCCCGAAGCGGCAGCGATCGTTTCGGACGGGCACACGATGTCGTACGCCGAGTTGGACGCCTGGTCGAACCGTGTCGCGCGCGAGCTGATCGACTGGGGTGTCGGCCCCGGCGACCAGGTGGCGTTGGCGATGGCCCGATCGGTGGAACTCGTGGTCGGCATGTGGGCGGTCGCCAAGACCGGCGCCGCGTTCCTGCCCGTGGATCCGCGCAACCCCGCCGAACGCGTCGGGCACATGGTCGCCGACTCGCGGGTGCGGGTCGTGGTCACGGTCGAGGCGTGGCGAGAGCTGGTCTCCGCACCCGTCCGGCGGCTGGTGCTCGACGATCCGGAAACCCGGAAGGGGATCGAGGCGCGGTCCTCGGACGCGGTGACCGACACGGATCGAACGCGGACGCCGCATGTTCGCGACACCGCGTACGTGCTGTACACCTCGGGCTCGACCGGGACGCCGAAGGGCGTCGCGGTCACCCACGAGGGGCTGGCCAATTTCGCGGCCGTGGAACGTGACCGTTTCGGCGCGGACAGCCGGTCGCGGGTACTGCACGCGTCCGCTCCCGGTTTCGACGTCGTGGTCCTCGAACTGCTGCTGGCCCACACCAACGGTGCGGTACTCGTGGTGGCGCCGCCGGACGTGTTCGGCGGCCCCGAACTGGCGGAATTCATTCGGCAGCAGCGCGTCTCGCACTCCTTCCTGACGCCGAGCGTGCTGTCGACGATGTCGCCGGAGGGGTTGGATCGCCTGCGGGTGCTGATCGCCGGTGGCGAGGCCGTGACGCCGGAGATCGTCACGCAGTGGTCGCCGGGCCGGCGACTGCTGAACGGGTACGGCCCGACCGAAACGACGATCCTGGCCGGAATCGGGGGCCCGCTGCATCCCGGTGCGGCCGTCACGATCGGTGGTCCGATCAGCGGCGTCGAGGCCGTCGTGCTGGACGCCTGGCTGCGGCCGGTGCCGGTGGGCGTGGTCGGCGAGTTGTATCTCGCCGGTGTGCAACTGGCCCGCGGATACGTGAACCGGCCGGTGGCGACGTCGAACGCGTTCGTCGCGAACCCGTTCGGTGCGCCGGGATCCCGCATGTACCGCACCGGCGACCTCGCTCGCTGGACGCCGGAGCACACCGTGGAGTACCTCGGTCGCCGCGACTTCCAAGTCAAGATCCGCGGTCAACGGATCGAGCTCGGTGAGATCGAGGCCGTGCTGGCCGCGCACCCCGGCGTGGAACACGCGGTCGTCGTGCTGCGCGAAGACGAGCGTGGCGTCGGCAGACTCGTCGGCTACCTGGTCGGCGCCGAGAACCTGGATCCGGAGGAGATCAGGGCGGCCGCGCGGCTGCGGCTGCCCGCGCACATGGTGCCCGACATCTGCACGGTGCTCGCCGAATTCCCGCTCACCACAACCGGAAAGCTCGACCGCCTGGCACTGCCCGCCCCGCGGTTCTCGGCGGCGCGGGCCTGGACCGCACCGGGTACGGAGACCGAACGGCAAGTCGCGGAAATCTTCGGAAGCGTCCTTGGCATCGACCGGGTCGGGGCGGGCGACAGCTTCTTCGACCTCGGCGGCAACTCGTTGTCGGCGACGCGGGTGACCGCTCAGTTGGGTACCGCGCTCGGAGTGAGGGTGGGCGTTCGCGACCTGTTCGAAGCGCCGACGGTCGCCGGACTCGCCGCCCGTCTGGACGCCTCCGAGCGGACGGTCCGCGCGCCACTGGGGCCGCGCACCCGCTCCGGGCCGGTGCCGTTGTCGCCGGCACAACAGCGGATGTGGTTCCTCAACCAGCTCGACACCTCCATCGGCGCGTACAACATCCCGCTGGTGATCCGGTTGACGGGCGAACTCGACATCGACGCGTTGCGGCGCGCGTGCGAGCTGGTCCTCGATCGGCACGAGTCACTGCGGACCAGATTCCCGATGACCGACGGGACGCCACATCAGGTCGCGGTCCCCGTCGAAGAGGTCACGATCGGGCTGACCGCCGTACCGGTCGAGGCGGATCGGCTGATGGAGCGAGTGCTCGCCACCGTCTCGGCGAGCTTCGATGTCACACAGGCGCCGCCGCTGCGCATGGCGTTGTTCCGGCTCGGAGCCACCGAGCACGTCTTGGTCATCGCCGTGCACCACATCTGTGCCGACGGGCAGTCCATGATGCCGCTCGCGCGAGACGTGGCGGTGGCCTACCAGGCGAGCACACAAGGGACACAACCGATCTGGCCCGCTCTCGCGGTCCAGTACGCGGACTACACGCTCTGGCAGCGCGATGTACTCGGCGACGAGCGCGACCCGGGCTCGGTCATGTCCCGGCAGTTGCGCTTCTGGAAGGACACCCTCGCCGGGCTGCCCGAACTGCTCGAACTGCCCACCGACCTGCCGCGTCCGCCGGTGGCGTCGATGCGCGGCCGGACCGTGGATTTCGAGATCTCCGCCGCGTTGCGGGAACGAATCGGCGCGGTGGCGCGCGCGGCGAACGCGACTGTCTTCATGGTCGTGCACGCCGCGCTGGCCGTCCTGCTGTCGCGGTCGGCCGGTGTCGGCGATGTCGCGGTGGGTGCTCCGGTGGCCGGACGCGGGGAGCGCGAACTCGACGATCTGATCGGCATGTTCGTCAACACCCTCGTGCTGCGGTCACGGGTGTCGTCGCGTCAGTCGTTCGCTGACCTGCTCGCGGCGACGCGGGAGACGGATCTGGCGGCGTTCGCCCATGCCGACGTGCCGTTCGAGCAGGTGGTGGAGGCGATCAATCCACCGAGGTCCACGGCCCATCTGCCGCTGTACCAGGTGACGCTCGACGTGCAGAACCTCAGCAAGGCCGCGTTGGAACTGCCGGGGCTCACCGTCGAGCCGGTCGAGAACGGCTTCGAACCGGCGCAGGCCGACCTGAACCTGAATCTGGTGGAAGGGTCCGGCGCCGGTGGGCAGGCGGAGGGCATCCGAGGTCGCCTGACCTACGCCACCGATCTCTTCGTCGAGGAGACGATGACGCGGTTCGCGGCGGCCTTCGTGCGGATCCTGGAGCAGGTGACCGCCGATCCGGAGGTCGCCGTCGGTGACATCGACCTCGTGGGCCCGCAGCAGCGTCGCGAGCTGCTCGGCGCGGCCGGTGGCGCCGGGGTCGCGGTGCCGGACACGACCCTCGCGGAACTGTTCACCGCCCAGGCCGTCGCGCGACCGGACGCGGTCGCGGTGACCGACGGCGTGTCGCGGCTGACCTACGCGGAGCTGGATCGGCGCTCCGCCGCGGTGGCCGCGCGGCTGGCGGAGCGGGGAGTGGGTCCGGAATCGCTGGTGGCCGTGGCGTTGCCGCGCTCGGCGGACCTGGTCGCCGGCCTGCTCGGCGTTGTGCGCGCGGGTGCGGGATATCTGCCGCTGGATGTGGCGTATCCGCCCGAACGATTGCGCTTCATGCTCGACGATGCTCGCCCGGCCGCGGTTCTCACCTCGGCGGACCTGGCCGCCGCGGTGCCGGAGTGCACCGCGCCGGTACTGCTCATCGAGGAGTGCGCGAACGACGACGCGGCGGGCTCCGATTCGGTGGTGTCGCGTGCGCGGCCGGGCAACGTCGCCTACGTGATCTACACGTCGGGATCGACAGGGCGCCCGAAGGGCGTGACGGTCGGCCACCGGGAAGCGGTCACCCTGTTCACCAACGCGGCCGAGCGATTCGACCTCGGACCCGACGACGTGTGGACGATGTTCCATTCCTACGCGTTCGATTTCGCGGTGTGGGAGATCTGGGGCGCGCTGCTGTCCGGCGGCAAGGTGGTCGTGGTCGACTACGACACCTCCCGGTCGCCGGAGGCGTTCGTGGACGTCGTGGCGCGGGAGGGCGTGACCGTGTTGAGCCAGACGCCGTCGGCCTTCTACGGATTCGTCGACGCGGAGCGCCGCTATCGGGAATCCGGCTGCCCCGCGGGAGATCTCGCGTTGCGTTATGTCGTCTTCGGTGGCGAGGCGCTGGACGCGTCGCGGTTGGACGACTGGTTCGCCGCGCACGCGCCGGGCATGCCACGGCTGATCAACATGTACGGCATCACCGAGACGACCGTGCACGTCACGTTCTCCGAAGTGACGCAGCCGAACTCGGCTGGGATCGGTGTGCCGCTGCCCGGGCTGCGGGCCTACGTTCTCGACGACCGGCTGCGTCCGGTGCCGATCGGTGTCGCCGGAGAGATCTATGTGGCCGGTGGGCAGCTTTCCCGGGGATATCTGGGGGCCGCGGCACTGACCGCGGGCCGATTCGTGGCGAATCCCTTCGATCCCGACGGCGCCCGGCTCTATCGATCCGGGGATGTCGGCCGCTGGCGGAAGTCCGCGAGCGGGCTGGAGTTGGCGTACGCGGGCCGGGCCGACGCGCAGGTGCAGTTGCGTGGTTTCCGCATCGAACTCGGCGAGGTTGAGTCGGCGCTGTTGCGCCATCCGCTCGTCACCCAGGCCGCGGTCACGGTGCACCGGCACGATCGCGGTGTCGATCAGCTGATCGGCTACGTCGTCGGCGTCGACGGCGAGCGGATCGATCCGGCGGAGGTCCGCGAGGCCGCCGCCCAGGTGCTGACCGGCTACATGCTGCCCGCGACGATCATGGTGTTGCCCGCGCTGCCGTTGACGGTCAACGGCAAGCTCGACCGAAAAGCACTGCCCGACCCCGAGTTCGACGAGTCGACGACCGCGTTCGTGGCTCCCCGGACCCGCACGGAGAAGGTGATCAGCGACGTCTACGCGCAAGTCCTCGGCGTCCAGCGGGTCGGGGCATCGGACGGCTTCTTCGATCTCGGCGGCAACTCGCTGCTGGCCACCATGGTGGTGACCGAGTTGCGCGGCCGCGGCGTGACGATCCAGTTGCCGTGGATGTTCGACGACGCGACGCCGCGAGCTCTGGCGGCGCGGGCCGACGGCACGGCGGGCGGTTCGGGGCTGCAAGTATTGCTGCCGCTGCGCGCGCACGGCCCGAAGCCCGCGGTGTTCGCGGTGCACCCCGCGGGCGGGCTGGCGTGGTTCTACGGCGGAATGGTCGAACATCTGCACAAGGACCGGCCGGTCTACGGCTTGCAGGATCCCCATGTCGTGGCGGGCGAACCCGGTGCGCGTTCCATCGAGGAACTCGCGGAACGCTATGTCGCCGAGATCCGCCGAGTGCAGCCGAGCGGGCCGTATCACCTGCTGGGGTGGTCGCTGGGCGGTGCCATCGCGCATGCCGTCGCGGTCCGGCTCCAGCGGGAAGGACAGCAGGTCGGAATGCTGGCCATGATGGACAGCGCGGTCGGCGACTCCGAGGCGCTGGCCGCGGCGGTGAGCGGCACCGCGGACGAGCCCGCGCCGAGCGAACTGATGGCCGATCTGCTCGGTGGCTGGCGTGAGCTGTTCGACCTCGGCGCCGAGGTGACCGCCCAGACCCACGAGCAGGCCTGGGCGGTGATCCGCGATCAGGTGACCGCCACCGGGATGTTCACCGCCGAACAGGTCGATCGGGTGATGGAGAGCTTCCGGACCGCGAGCGATATCGCCCGCGAGCACCGGCCGGGTGTCTTCGACGGCGATCTGATCTTCTTCACCGCAGGAAAAGACCGTGCGGACCACGACGCCGTCGTGCGGACGTGGCGGCCGTTCATCACCGGCGACCTGCACAACACTGTCGTCGACGCACGACATCTCGAGTTGACCCATCCGCACGCACTGGCCGTCATCGGCCCGATCCTCGAAAGGTTCGCGAACGCATGCTGAAGACTCTCGATCAACTCCAGCAACTCCGGCTCGAGGACGGCAGGACGGTCGCCTGTACCAGTCCGGCCGAGGCGCGGATGTTGTGGGGCGAGATGTCGACCGGCGGCTTCTATCGGCTAGCGGCCGCGCTGCTGCGTCCCGGGGACATCGCACTGGACATCGGCGCGAACATCGGGCTGAGCGCGATGATGTTCGCCGACACCTGCCCCGGCATCCGGGTGATCGCCGCCGAGCCGGCCCCGGCGACCTTCGACTGTCTGCAGCGCAATATGGCCGCTCATGTGCCGGACGGTGTGCCGTTGCAGGTCGCGGTCGGTGCGGCGCCCGGCAGCGCGCCGTTCACCTGGTACCCACGGGCGTCGGCGAATTCGGGTCTCTACGCCGACCGCGCGGCCGATGACCGGGCCACCGAGATCTACCTGCGCAACAGTGGCCTGAACGACGAGGCGATCGCTCTCATCACCGCCGGGCTGCACGAGGGCGAGCGAATGGAGGTCGAAGTCACCACCGTTTCGGCGATACTCGACGAGCACGGCGGGAACGCGGAGGTCGGCTTGCTCAAGGTCGACGTCGAGCGAGCGGAGCTCGATGTCCTGCGCGGCATAGCCGCCGCGGACTGGCCGCGTATCCGTGCCGTCGTCGCCGAGGTGCACGATCGGGACGACCGCTTGGCCCAGTGCTGCGAATTGTTGAGCGGACACGGTCTGTACGCGCGAACGCGCCAGGACCCGAGCCTGGCCGGAACCGAACTGCACGAGATCTACGCCATCAGAGCGGAGAGCGTCTGACGGTCCCGCGCCGTCTTGTTCCATCCCGGCAGAGGAACAGCCTGCGGACACTCTCCCAGGCTGTTCCCGTGCCGGATCGCCGCCCTTCCCGCGCGCTGTCGAGGACAGCCGGATCCCACGGTCGCGGGTGTGGCGACGACCCGGGTGCTGGAGAGCGCGGCGGGCACGGTATCGGTTACTGCCGAGCCATGTGCATGCGCATCTCGCTCTTGGCGTCTGTCGTCAGTTCCCCGGAGAGGTCCACGACGACCGTGCGCAACGTGCCGGTGAACCGGAAGGGCGGCCGGTAGTCGGGCACCACCGCGGAGCCCGGGTTGGCGCCGCAAGTCATCCCACCGGGGTTGAACGCGACCGGCGTGATGAACGGGAAATCGGCTTCGCCTGCCGGGCTGCGGTCGATGTAGAGCCGGGCGGTGCCGGGGGTGCCCCTTCCATTGCCGAAATCCGGTGCGCCGGTGGGTTCGAACTCGAAGCGCAATTCGTGGCGGCCTTCCGGGATGGTTCGTGTCGAGGCGACGCGGTGCACGGTGCGCCGCACGTAGTTGTGGGCGTAGTGCAAGTGGCCGTCTGCGACGAAGAAGGTCCAGCCTCCGGCATTGGTGCCCTGGCACAGCAAGACGCCCTCGGCGCCGCCGGATGGGATCTCCACTTCGGCGGTGACGCTGTGCGGGCGGTTCAGCACCCGCGGCGAGACGGCCGCGGGCAGCGTCTCGGTGTCCGGGCGCAGGGTGTATCGGGTCTGCGCGGGCGTGATCTGCGGGCGCTCGGCGAGCAGGCGCTGCAATCCGCTGCCGTCGATCGGCAGCACGTCGTAGCGGCCTGCTTCCACATACCACAGGGCGACCATCTCGTTGAGCTTGTCTCGACGTTCAGCGGCGAGGTCACGGGTCTCGGCGAAGTCCTCGGCGACGTGGTAGAGCTCCCAATCGTCGGCGTCGAGGCGGCCGAGGTCATCGGCCGTGATCGGCGTGCCGAACGGCCGGTCCGCTTCGGCGAAGGACGGGCCCGGCCAGGGGCACACGGCCCGCCAGCCGTTGTGGTCGATGGCTCGGTGGCCGAGCATTTCGAAGTACTGCGTGTGGTGCCGGGTCGCCGCGGTGGAATCGTCGAAAGTGTGGGCGAAACCGACGCCATGCAAGGGGGACTGGGATACGCCCTTGATGGTGTCCGGCGGTTCGAGGCCGAAAGCGTCGAGAACGGTGGGAACGATGTCGATCAGGTGCGCGTACTGGGTTCGGATCTCACCCTGTGCGGTGATGCCCCGAGGCCAGTGGACCAGGAAGGGATCGCTGACGCCGCCGCGGTAGGTTTCGCGTTTCCACCGCCGGAAGGGAGTATTGCCCGCCCAGGTCCAGCCCCACGGATAGTGGTTGAACGTGGTCGGACCGCCCAGCTCGTCGATGGCGCGCAGGCTGTCCTCGATCGGTTCCTGGGCGTTGTTGAAGAACTGCAGTTCGTTCGTGGTTCCGGTGACCCCGCCCTCCGGGCTGGCGCCGTTGTCGGACACGAGCATGAGCAGGGTGTTGTCCAGCTCGCCGATCTGGTCGAGGAAGTCGAGCAGTCGTCCGATGTGGTGGTCGGTATGGGTGAGGAATCCGGCGTAGACCTCCATCATTCGCGCCGCCAGGCGGCGTGCGTCGGCGGACAGCGCAGCCCATTCGGGCACATCCGGGTCACGGCGCGAAAGCCGCGCGTCCGGTGGTACAACACCGAGTTCGCGCTGCCGGTCGAACGTGTATTCGCGATAGGCGTCCCAGCCGCCGTCGAATCGGCCGCGGTAACGATCCGCCCACTCCCTCGGGACGTGGTGCGGCGCGTGTGTGGCGCCGGTGCAGAAGTTCAAGAAGAACGGCTTGTCCGGAGCGACCTGTTTGGCACCGGCGATGAAGGAGATCGCCTTGTCCACCAGATCGGCGGTCAGGTGGTAGCCGTCTTCCGGGGTGGCGGGCGGCTCGACCTGATGGTTGTCGTAGACCAGATCCGGATACCACTGGCTGGTGTCGCCGCCGAGGAAGCCGTAGAACCGCTCGAAGCCCCGCCCGAGCGGCCAACGATCGTAGGGCCCTGCGGCGGATTCCTGCTCCGACGGCACCAGATGCCATTTGCCGACCATGTAGGTGTTGTAGCCGTGCTGCAACAGCATCTCCGAGAGGAATCCGTTCTCGAATGGAATGTTGCCGTTGTAGCCCGGATACCCGGTGGCGATCTCCGTGATGCCCGCCATGGCGTTGGCGTGATGATTACGCCCGGTGATGAGACAGGAACGCGACGGTGAGCACAACGCGGTCGTGTGCATATTGTTGTACAGCAGCCCGCCTGCGGCCAACGCGTCGAAATGCGGCGTGGAAATGGGACTGCCGTAACACCCGAGCTGTCCGAATCCGGTGTCGTCGAGCACGATGAACACCAAGTTCGGTGCGCCGGGCGCCGCCCGTACCGGTTGTGGCCATGCGGGATTCGACACATCCGTCGTTCGCCCGATGATTCCGGGAAAAGCTGTTCCCCGTTTGTATTCTTCCAGTGACATCTACCCGCCCTCCGTCCTGCGGATCGGACTGGACGCCGGCCCGATTACCGAATGAACGCATGCGGTGCCACCGTGCCGACGAGCGGTGCCGCGGTGCGGAAATTATTGCGACGGCACAGTGAAAATGCTAGACGACGCGGGCACGGCTGTCAGTGGGCGAAAATTCCGGCCACCGCATCGAATGCGGTGGCCGGTGCGATCGTGCGGTCCGAGCCGGATCAGAATGCCGCTTCGTCGAGATCCATGACGCTGATGTCGACGTCGGAGATGACCGACCATTCCGCGCTGAGGTGCGGCAGGACAGTTTTGGCGAAGAACGACGCGACGGCGATCTTGCCCGCGTAGAAAGCGCGGTCTCCGCCGCCCGGCTCGGCATCCAAGGCCGCGGCCGCGATCTCGGCGGCGACGATCAGACGCCAGGCGATGAGGAGATCGCCGACGGCGAGCAGGAACCGGACGGAATTGAGTCCGATCTTGTACAACTCGGTGGGTTGCTGCTGGGCGGCGATCAGGTGCTGGGTGAATCGGCCCGCCATGTCCTGGACATCCTCCAGCGCGGTGGCCAGCAGCACCTTCTCGGTCTTGAGCCTGCCGTTGCCCACACTGGATTGCGCCGTGTCCCGGATCTTGCCCGCGACGTGCGCGAGCGCGACGCCGCGGTCGCGGGCGATCTTGCGGAAGAAGAAGTCCTGCGCCTGGATCGCGGTGGTGCCCTCGTAGAGCGAGTCGATCTTCGCGTCGCGGATGTACTGCTCGATCGGGTAGTCCTGCAGGAAGCCCGA